>CADBTE010000001.1 GCA_902797455.1 uncultured Planctomycetota bacterium
GGCGACACCGCCGCGTCGATCGACGTGGTGATCTACGGCGACTACGACATCAACGACGATCTTCAGTTCTCCCTGGCCATCGACAGTATCTCCGGGGCGATTTGGGACGACAAAATCGTAACCGCCGTGATTAAAGACGACGACACCCCGGTGGCGAGAATCAGCGGCGTGACGAACTGGTCCAGCGAAACGTTCGGGTCGTTCGAGCGGGGAGGCCGGCATTACCTCTATACCTTCACCTCCGAAACCGACGGCCTGGTCCGCTGGACGGCCGCCGGGGCGAACCTCGAGCTTTCGGCCACGGCCGGCTGGTCGCAAGACGCCGAGTCGGTCGGCACCAGCCAATGGAAGGGCGGCAAAGAAACGCTCCAGTGGTACGCCGAGGCGGGGGTAGAGTATTACATCCTCCTTAAGGGAACATTCTCTTACCGAAACCCGACCCTGGAATTCATCGCCGTAGAGCAAAACAACTCCATCGACGTCGACCCGCTGGTTCAAGACGGCCGGCTCGATCTGCGGTTGGCCGACGGCGCCCTTGTGCTGGGCAGCGGCGACAGCGCCTTTACCCTGCCGCTGGACCGGCTCGATCCCTCCCAGGCCCTGAAGCTCAATTCCTCACGAAACAACGTTCTCTGCAATGTCCTCTACGGCGGGGGAGATTCCCTCGGCTACAACTCCGGCACCGGCGAGCTGTCTTACGGCGGCACCACCCTAGACTTAAGTGATTTCACCGACTATCGCTTCGGCGGGGGGAACTCCCGGGAATCCCTGGCCGTCACCGGCACCGACGGCAACGACCTGCTCGTCTACGGCAGCGGCTGCGGAGAATTAACCCTCGGCTACGATACCGAAAACGCCTCGACCATAACCTTCAGCGGCATTACCCGGCTCGATTTCGACGCCGGCGGCGGAACCGGGGATATCGCCGTTCTGACCGATACGATCATGCGCGACACGGCCCGCTGCGACAGCGCCGAGGCGATCACCCTCGCCGGCGGGGGATACACCCTCACGGCGAGCCATTTCAACGACGTGTCGTTCCACTCGGTCAACGGCCGCGGCGATAAGTTCTCGGTCGCGGGGGTCGATTTCAGTTCCTTGAGCGCCGAACCGAGTTCCCTGCGGTTCCAGACGCCGGAGGTTCAAGGCGCCCCCCAAGACGACCCCTTATCGGGGAACGGCGCGGATCCGCCGGCCCCCTCCGAGCCGGCGGCTTCCCACAAATTCAGCGTCAGCGGTGTTCGAAAGATCTATGTCGACGCCTCCGGCGCCAGCGGCACCGCCACGGTCCTCGGCTCCAGCGACAGGCAGGTCTCCTATCAGGCCACGCTGGGGTATATCCGAGCGGTCGACCAGACCAGCGGCTCGGTCCTGGAGATCAACAACGCCAAAGACCTGGTTCTCACGGGGGTCGATGAAGAACAAGTCACCCTCCTGGATACCGACGCCCAGGCCCTCACCGGACAGCAGGCGTCCGACAGCAGCTCCTACACCTACACGGGAACCTCGGTCGTGTACGGAAGCATGAGGATCACCCTGCCGGTCTTCGCGACCAAGAGAATCATCAGTACCGCCGACGAAGAACAGCAGCCGGCCCCGGCCGCCGAAACCCGGGCGCCGCACCTCTGCGACGAGATCTGGGCGCGTGAAGGGGAACTGCCCCCGGGCGGGGAACTGCTCGGCGGGGAAGTGCTGGAAAGTGAGCGGCTCGCCGAACTTTGCGCCCCCGCCGACGGCGATGAAAGCCACGACGGCGGTTTTGAGCTGCTGCTCGAGGAACTCAACGACTTCTAAACGATGAAAAAAAGCGCCCCTTAAGCGTTTTCCTCCGACGGCGATTCGGGGATCTCCGGCAGCGGGATCCCCAATTTTTCCAGCGCGGCCAGCAGCTCGTCGTCTTGATCATAGACCACGCCCCGCCAGCCGGCGGCTTCGGCGGCGGCGATGTTTTCGGGGAGGTCGTCGATTAAAAGGATCTCTTCGGGTTTAATGTCGCTAATCTCCTCGCGCGCGCTGAGATAGGCGATGCGGTAAATCTCGGGGAACGGCTTCATGCAGCCGGCCTCGAAACTGGCGATGCGGTGCAGCGGGAAAAGCTCCCAGATGCGGGGGAACGCCTGCTGCACGTAGGTCCAGTGGTTCGGGCCGGTATTCGACAAAACGCCGCGGGGGAAAAACTTTTTGGAAAGGTGCCGGGCGATTCGAAGCGTGGTCTCGTTCACCCAGAAGATATTGTTCGTCGCCTCGAGGAACGGCTCCAGCGGGATCTTTTTCCCGAACCCCTCGCACAGGGAATGAAAATACTCTTTGCCGGTGATCCGGCCGCTTTCGAGATCTTGATACCGCTTGTTCTCGAACATCACGGCGCGCACCCGCTGCTCGTCGGTCTCCAGCAGTTCGGCGGTCTGGTGCAGCAGGCGGCGCACGCTGAATTTCAGCAGGACGTTCCCAAGGTCGAAGTAAATAAATCGTACCGGTGCCATGGCAGTGTTTCTCCTCGAAGCGGGGGGGCGGACCTTCCCGCGGGGCATAACCCCGCTTTAGTCCCCATTTTACACCATACCGGCGGCAAATAAAGTGATGACCGAACAGAAGCGAAAAAGATAAAGGAATTTACTGCCCGGCGCGGACCACCCGGAACCGCCTGAAACGGTACCAGTGCTGATCGCGCGCGTCCGACGGGCCGTTCCAGCACTGAACGCCGATCTCGTCGCGCCCGTCGGGGGAGAGCTTTCCCTCGTAGACCCGGCGGTAGGCGCTGTCGCCGTCGGCGGCGTATTCGGCGACAATATCGTCGCCGCTGGAGATGATCCGCAGATTGACGGTGCGCGCGTCGACCGGGATCTTGCCGGGGAAGATATAGGTCTGGCCGTCCACGTACTCGTGAACCAGCTTGAACATCACGCGGCCGTCGCGCAGCCAATAGATCCCCCCCTGCTGATACTGGGTCGTCGGCTTATTCAGACAAGTGATTTGGGCCTCCACGTTGAAGGGACCGGTAAAATTCGGGAAGGGACGAACCAGCACATTCTGCGCCTCGCTGCCGGCCAGCGGCGCGGCGAGGATCTCCAGCCCCCCGCTGACGAAACGATGCCCGTCGGGATTTTCGCGGCGCCACTGCCAGCCCGGCTGAAGCGAGCCGTCGAACGAGTCCTCAAAGAGGACCTCCTGCGCGGCCCCCTTCCCGAAAGCGGCCAGGGCGGCCAGCAGGGCTAAGAACATCGTCGCTGTGCGCGTTCGGCGGTTCATCACTTCTCACCGGCGGGGAAACACGTTCAAGGCGGAGCGCCCCTCAGGGCGAAACATGCGCCTACATTTTTACTTGTTTGTCTATTTTACTTATCTTTCGTATTGTGTAAACACACGGAAGGGGCTCTTTGGGCGAAATATTTTTGGGAAAAGAAAAACGCAAAGCGGCTCGGGACAAAAAAGCGTCTCGGGACAAAAAAGCGGTTCGGGACAAAAAAAGCGGCTCGGGACAAAAAAAGCGGTTCGGGACAAAAAAAAACGGTTCGGCGCCGAAACACCGGCCGAACCGTTATAAACACGGGAATCTCCCGCCTCCCCGCCGAAGGGGGAGCCCGCTACGCGGCGCTGCGCACGGCGCC
>CADBTE010000002.1 GCA_902797455.1 uncultured Planctomycetota bacterium
GAAGCGGCGGGCGCGGATATTCGATTTATCCCCCTCCTCGTAGTAGACGATCAGGATCGTTCCGTCCTTGAGCTCCACCATCGACGGATAGGCCCCGATGAATTTGTCCACGATGATCGGCTGCGACCAGGTTTTCGCCTCATCGCCGGAAAGACGGATAGCCGTCGCCCCTTCCTGCCGATACCGCGTCGCCAGAACGATGACGCCATTTTTCGCCCGGATGAAGTACGGGGAATCTCCCGGGAAATCGAGCGGTTCGGAAACCGACCACGTCTCCCCCTGATCCTTCGAGACGGAGTACGCCATTTTATCGCGCTGGATCGCGTAGAGCGTCCCGTCGCTCAGTTCAATCACGTCGGTTTCCGCGTCAAGACGCATCCCGTTGTTCGGAATGACGATGTTCTCCGACCACGTCTTGCCGCCGTCGTCGCTGTACGCCACCGAACCGGAAGAGCCGGTGCTGCTCTCCAGATAGGTCGGCAGAATCAGCCGGCCGCCGGAAAGAACGCGAATCGGCGTGCTGCACGGAACATTGTCAAAGAGCATGCGCGGCTGCGACCAGGTCGCCCCGCCGTCGGTCGATTCGGCCAGCATGAGCTTGCAGATTTCGTCGTGATCCTCGGTCTTCGGCTCGTAAGTGAACCAGTTGCAAAGAAGCCGGCCGTCGGCCAGCTGGCAAAGTGACGGGTCCCGGTCGTCGAACGGGGTATCGATCATCACGACCGGATCGCTCCACGTCTTCCCCTCGTCCGAAGAATAAACCCCGGTGATGCGGCCGCTCTTCACGCCGCCGGGACGGCTCGCGTCCGGGGTCGGGAGAGAAATATGCCCCCAGCCGTCATAGAAAACGCACAGCAGCCGCCCGTCCGCCAGGCGGCAGACATCCGGGAACGCCTCGTACGCGCCGTTGCCGCCGTCTTGGGTGACATAGACGAAAGAAAACGGACTGTCGGCGCTGTTTTCATCGGCCGAGAGAATGGTTTGCGCGCCGACCAAAAGGGCGGCGATCAGAACGATATTTTTCATCGAATTCGATCCTTTCTTTAACAGTCCCGGACTTTTCAGGAAAGCCCGCGATCTCGAACAACTCACTGGAGCCATTGTAGCCCCCCCGCCGCGTCCGCGCAACAACAGCGGGGGAGCGGAAGCGGAAAAACGCTTTGCGCGCCGGCGGCCGCGGCGGCGATTGAAAACGCTCGGTCTCTTCCCTATAATCGCTTTTGTGTCCCCTTTGTACCGTTTCTCCCAACGCTCTGGGCCGTCAAGGCCAAGGAACGACAGACGATGAAATCCCCGACGCTCACCGTTTCTCTTTTAACGGCGCTCTTCGCGCTTGGGTTCTTCCGGCTCGATCCGGCGGCGCTGCCGGCGGCGGGTGAGGAACCGACGAGCCGGGCGTTTCGCGATATTCCCGACGAGGTTCGCCCCTGGTGCTACTACTGGTGGCTCAAGGGGAACGTGGACGAAGGGCAGATCACCCGCGATCTGGAGGCGATGCGCGCGATGGGGTTCGGGGGGCTGCTGCTCTTCGATTCGCGCGGGTACCACGAGGACGCCGAGAATCATATCCCCGTCCCGATGCCGATCAAACACGAGTTTATGTCCGACTCTTGGCAGGGGCTGGTTCTCCATCTTCTCCAAGAGGCCGACCGGCTTGGTCTGAAAGTCAGTATCAACCTCTCCGACACCGGGGGACACCTGCGCGGCCCGTGGGATTTCGGCGCCGACGGCCCCCGGCGGCTCATCTGGTCGGAGGGGAATCTCAACGGCCCGAAGAAAATCGAGATCCCCCTCCCCCAACCCGATCGGCCATTCTACCGCGACGCGGCGCTGGTCGCCGTCCGGATCGATTACCCCGCCTCGCCGCAGCGTGAAGCGATCATCCTCGGGGAAAAGTGGGAACCGGTCGTCTCCCCGGCGGATAACGCCGTCAACGTGCTCGAGACGGTCGATCTCGGCGGGTTTGTTCAAGACGGCGTTCTGCGCTGGGACCTCCCCGAGGGGACCTGGAAGATCCTGCGCTTCGGATCCGAAGTGATCGGCGATTTTGGGAGTGTCGATGTTCTCAGCCGGCGGGTCATCACCGACTATTTCGATAAGATGGCCGGTACCTTGCTGCGCCTGGCCGGTCCCCTGGCGGGGAAGACGCTGACGCACTTTTACAACGTCTCGTGGGAGGGGAGTTACCCGAACTGGACGGACCGGTTCGACGAGTATTTCGCCGAAAAGCGCGGCTACCCGATGGCCGGCTGGTGGGGGGCCCTGCGCGGGCTTCGCGTCGGCGAGGGGGATCAGACCGAAAGGTTCCTCACCGACTTCTACCGGACCGTCTCCGACGCCTTCTTCGAGCATTGCTACCAGACGATCGGGCGGCTGTGTCACGAAAACGGCGTCGGGTGGCACTCCGAAAACGGGGGCCCCTGGTCCGATCGAACCGCGCCGATCTTTCGCGAGGGGGATATCTTCCGCTTCTGGGGAGATAACGACGCCGCCCAGGGGGAATTTTGGGAGAACGCGCCGCTTCAGACGAATATCTGTTTCGCCTCCAACGCCATGCGGATCGCCGGGAAGAATCTCACCGCGGTCGAGGCGTTCACCCACATGGTCCGCCACTGGACCTTCTCTCCGGCGATCCTGAAGCCCTCGGCCGATCGGGCGCTGATCGACGGGGCCAACTGGTTCATCTGGCACACCTTCACCGCCTC
>CADBTE010000003.1 GCA_902797455.1 uncultured Planctomycetota bacterium
CGCCGCCGAGATTCTCTCGGTCGAATTCGCTGAGGATGACAAGACCGGCGGCCAGGATATCACCCGCCAGACCGTCCGCTGGAGCGATGGCACCACCGTCTGGGGCAACCGCGGCGAGGACGATTGGACCCTGCCGGATGGATCGGTCCTTCCGCGCTACGGGGTGAAGTGCGTTAACCCCAACGGGATGGAACTGTTCATCGGCCGCAGCCCGACTAACCCCGATGAGGTGATCGAGTATTCCCGCCGAATCGATGGTTCCCTCTACCTTAACGGCCGCGGATATCCCTCCCGGAGAATTTACGCGGTCGCCCCGCGGCTGGCCTGCGGCGAAATTCTTCCCGACGGGAAAATTAAGATCGCTCTGGATTGGGATGCTGAGGAGCCGCTTCCGAAGGATCTTGAGATTTTTGTTCATGCCTTTGAGCCGTATCGTGGTTACGGACATAACCCGAAGGGTTGGTTCTGCGCCTCGTCTGTCCCGAGTGTTCCGACCACCCAGTGGGGGAGTCAAGGAAACAAGACGATCCGAACCGACGAGATCACCATTGCCGTTCCCGATGATATCCCCTCGGGGCACTACGAGATCCTAACCGGTCTTTACGAAGGACAATTCAGATATCCTCTGATTGGGAATAACGACAATCAAGGCCGTTACGCCGTGGCGTCGCTGGATATCGTTCGAAACCAGGACAATTCATGTGATCTGACGATCAAGCCGCTGGCGCTTCGTGAAGATCGTGATCTTTTCTTCCGCAATGTCGGAAATAAGACCCCCGCGTCGGTCGGTCCAGTTTCGACCCTCGGCGCGCTGTACGCAATACCCGGACAGGACGCCTGGCGCCTTCTCCCCATTCCGACGGCGGAGAGCTTCGAGGTGACGATCGATGAGCAAAAACTCGGCCGTCAAATCGAAGGTATCTCGGTGGAAAACAATCCCGTCCCCTTCCGGCGCGACGGCGAGTGTGTCACCTTCACGGTGGAAGCCAAAGACGCGCTTTGGTATACTCTGAATTTGAAGTGATTGTCCGTTGAATCAACTCTAACATAAGGAATCAACACGATGAATAGAAGAGATTTTTTGCGCTCCGGCGCCGCCGCGGCGTTGGCGATGTCCGCGGGCAGCGGTTTCGTGGGGGCCGACCAGAGCAAACCGCTCATTTGGTCGGAACTCCTTCACTTGGGTCAGAACATGTGGGGGGATACCCCCCGTGCCTACACCCCGCCTCAGAAGTCGCTCAGTCTGGATGTCGCGCTCTGGAACGAATTGACCGAAAAAATGTCGAAGGCCGGACTGAATATGATCGTGATCGACCTTGGGGAAGGGGTCCGATACGAGAGCCATCCCGAGCTGGCGATCGAGGGCTCTTGGTCGGGCGACCGTCTTCGTGAGGAATTGACCCGCCTGCGGTCGCTGGGGCTGGAACCGATTCCGAAATTGAACTTCTCGAGCTGTCACGATACGTGGCTGGGGAATTACTCCCACATGCTCTCGACCCCCGAATACTACAAGGTCTGTGCCGATCTGATCGAGGAGGTCTGCGCCCTGTTCGACGGTCCGCGTTTCTTCCATCTCGGCTACGATGAGGAAAACTACGAGAATCAGGCCACTTACGACTACATCGTGGTCCGCCGGGGAGAACTGTGGTGGCACGATTTCCTCTTCTTCTGCGACGAGGTGACGAAGTGTAACAGCCGTCCCTGGATCTGGGCCGATTACGCCCTCGATCATGAAGAAGAGTTCATGGAGCGGACGCCGAAATCGGTGGTTCTGAGCAACTGGTACTACGGCACCAATTTTGGGCCGGACTGCAAGGTGGTTCAGTTCTTCAAGAAGTTCGACGATGCCGGTTTCGACCAGATTCCGTGCGGATCAAACTGGTCGAACGACACGAACTTCCGGCTCATGGTCAACTACTGCAACGAGATGATTTCCAAGGAGCACCTCCTCGGTTATCTCCATGCCCCGTGGTTCTTCACCACCCCGGAGAAACGCCAGAAGCTTTTCGATTCGGTCGATCAGGTTGAGGAGATGATTCGCTCGTAAGGGCGCTTCCGTCGCGCTAAGAAAAAGGAGCCCTCCCGGGCTCCTTTTTTCATCGGCGAAGGAACAGCCCAACAGCCCTTTTATTCCAGCGGCTCGATCCGAATATTGCGGTAGAAGACCTCGGCCCCTTCGGACTGAAGCTGAATCGATCCGCTGGTCCGGGTCAGTCCGTAGACGTAGTTGACGCGCGTTCCGTTGACCAGGATCTCCATCGTGTCGCCGCGGGCGACCACCGTCATCTCGTTCCATTGCCCCGGCTGATCGAGGTCGTTGGCGCCATGGAAGCCCTTCTGGTCGATCCAATTCGGATCGTGCCCAAACCAGGCGAAGCTGCGTTCGGCGTTCGACTTGATGGTGACCGGTTTTCCTTCTTCAGGGGAATAGACCCTCTTGAAAAGGGAAGGCATATCGTCTCGGATAACCACATCGCAGGTCGCCTGAAGGCCATCGGCTTCGTCGCTGACCATCCAGAAGTCTCCGATTCCTCCCTCCACGAGGTTGGCCTCGATCGAAGTGCGCCAAACACCGTTAAAACCGCCGTCCGCCCCATAGGAGTGGATCAGAACCCCCGAGTCGCGCGCCTTCCCCTCGCGGCCGCCCCAGGTCTTTTCTCCCCACTTGTACTCAACGCTTAAGCGGTAGTTCGAGAAGGCGTTGTCGGTGGTGATCCCCCCGTGTTTCTCGCCGGAAATATGAATCACTCCATCGTGGACGGTGAAGACGCCGGAGGAATCTTCTCCCGGCTTCTCACCCACGACAAAGACCTGCCATCCGGCGAGCGTCTGACCGTCGAACAGATCCATCGCGCCGGTGAGCTGAATCTCCTCGGGGGCGACCACAAAGACGGTCTGGAAGGGAGCGACAGAGATATTAAATTTCACGGTGCCTTCTTCGGCACTCGCCGCCAACGGGGCACTTTCCCCGGTTTGCGGATCAAGCCGCGCCCAGCCGTCGGCGCCGTAGGCGCGGGTGCTGAACGGGCCGAACTTGGGGAGAACCAGCGTCGAACTCGCGTCGCACGCGGTATCGGTGAGGTTGGTCAGCTGGAAGATCAGCCGCCCGTCACGGCAGAAGACCCCTTCGGTGATCGCGTCGCTTGGCGTGGTCAGCGCCAGGCGCGGGGCACCGCAGCGGACAACATCTTCGGGGAGCAGTTCCGGGGTGTTGTACGGATGCTCGTCATTGGCATAGAATACCCGCGCGCCGCTGTTCCGCCAGACGCCGTCGAGCCGATCGAGCGCCTCTTGGGAGACTTCGGCACTGTTGGGGACGATCAGCGCGGTATAGTCGGCCAGCTGCTTATCGGACAATTCCATAATCGATTCCCCATCGATCAGCGTGAAAGGAATCTGCGCGCGCACAAGCGATTGCCCGATCATATTGAACGAATCCCTCACGACGGCCAGCTTAGCGGACTTCGGGGCCGAACCGAAACTTTCGGCCGAAGGGAGATATTCTTCCTGCAGCGTTTCGATCGGGTAGAACAGCAGGACCGGACGGACCGGCCGCGCGTCTAGGAGGATCGCGTTGAGACGGCCGACGAAGTCGCAGTATGCCTTGTGAGAGGCCTCGTTTCGATACGGGAACTTATCTCCCCCCTTGATGCCGTAATAGAGGGTAAAGTCGGTCACCCCCCAGGCGGCCTGCCAAGCGGCGGTGGCGTCCATCCAATCGAGAGGGACAAGCATGTCTTTCCAAAGATTCTCCGCGTGATCACTGACTTCGCTCATCGTCCGGCGCTGACCGATCAGGCGGGCGGCCGAGCAGGGGAAGGCCGCTGTTGCCCAGTTCCCCTCCCGGCAGGCAACCGGATCGGAAGTGAGCAGATCCAACCCCGGGATATCGAATTCCTTGAGGTTGGTGAGTTTATTGCCGTCGGTCGGAACATGGAGAGCACAGTCCTCCTCCCCAAGGGTATGCCCCGACGCGACCGGACCGCCGGCACTTTGGCACCACTGGTGGATGGTACCGAAGTATCTTTCACGGAACAGTTCCCCGATCAGTTTCCAATATCGGGAGCGAATCTGTTTATCTTCCGGGCTGTCGCCGGTAAACAGCGAGATGTAGTGCTTCGAAAGATCTTCCCCCCAGCGCTCTTGATAACGCTCGAGCAGATCACTGCACCAAGGGAGCATCGGAAGATTTTTTTTGTCCGGGTCGATCGGGTCAAAGACGGTGACCTTCGCGAGAAGGTCTTCTCGAAGCAGACCGATATTGACCGCCATCATCGACGGCTCGTCGGTAAAGAACGCCTCGACCTTATTGTAAAGCTCGTCGCCGAGCTGTTTCTTATACTGCTTATGGGTCAGCTCCACGAATCGATCGTCCGCCGCCTTTTCGAGGGGATTCGGATAACGCCGAACCCCGGCGAAGTTATTGGCCGAATGGGTGAACTCAAAGCAGTCACGAACGTAGAAGGGCTCTTCGGCGTCTTTGTCCCAAACCAGCTCTTTCGAGACAAGCTCGGGATGCTCCGCCAGCACAATCCCGCCGGCCTCCAGGGAGGGGTATCCGTCCTCGTCGTAGATCCACATCCGAAGCCCCGCGGCGTCGAGGTTTTTCGCCCCCTTCACAAAGCGATCCCAGTTCGCCTGGTTGTTGACGTAACCCGCTCCCCCGACATTAAAGACCAGCCCCCCCAGGCCGCACTCATCGCGGTAATAGAGGGCTCGTGCCGGGTCGGTGAGATCCGCGCCGTGAACAATCTGAAGCGGCCGCATCCGAGCGGAAGGATTTTCCCACTCGGCTTGCCATCCGGGCGGCAGAAGGGACCCGAAGGGGGAGTTTTGCTCCTGCGCCTTCGTCGCTGCGACAAACAACACCACGGTCAACGCCAACATGCCGAGCACCGGTGACATCGTAAGACGTTTCATACTTGATCCTTCTATATGTTTGTATGGGAGGCTTTTCAGGTTTACGTTTTTTTGGGGAAGGAACCTAATCCAGCGGCTCAATCCGGATATTGCGGAAGAATACCTCGGCCCCTTCGGACTGAAGCTGAATCGCCCCGCTGGTTCGTATCAGGCCGTAGACGTAGTTAACACGGGTGCCGTTGACTAAAATCTCCATCGTATCGTCGCGGGCAATGATTTTCATCTCGTTCCACTGCCCCGGCTGATCGAGGTCATTTGCCCCGTGGAATCCCTTCTCGTCGACCCAGTTCGGATCATGTCCGAACCAGGCGAAGCATCCATCTTCGTTCGCCACGATGGTGACCGGTTTTCCTTCTTCGGGGGAATAGATTCTCCGGAATAAGGGGGATCCTTCGTCTCGGATGATCACGTCGCAGGTCGCCTGAATCCCATGTTCCTTGTCGGTGACCATCCAGAAGTCCCCGATCCCTCCTTCGAGGAGATTGGCTTCAATCGAGGGACGCCAAGT
This sequence comes from uncultured Planctomycetota bacterium, assembly GCA_902797455.1. Taxonomy (GTDB): domain Bacteria; phylum Planctomycetota; class Planctomycetia; order Pirellulales; family Thermoguttaceae; genus RUG695. Next base: position 5,429 of record CADBTE010000003.1, read on the forward strand.
CCCGCCCGTCCCGAACGAATGGATCAGAACCCCCGAGTCGCGCGCGCGGTTTTCTCGCGGAGACCACGTTTTTTCTCCCCATTTGTACTCCACGCTCAGGCGGTAGTTCGAGAAAGAGTTGTCGGTGGAGATTCCGCCGTACTTCTCGCCGGAGACATGGATCATCCCATCGTGGGCGGTGAAAACGCCGGCCGAATCCTCTCCCGGATCCTCTCCCCGGATAGAGACCTGCCATCCGGAGAGTGTTTGACCGTCGAACAGATCCATCGCGCCGGTGAGCTGAAATTCCTCCGGGGCGACCACAAAGACGGTTTCAAAGTTATTCAAAGTCAGGTTGAACCTTACCGTGCCGTCTTCGGCCGCGGCCGCGAGCGGTGTGCACTGGCCGGTCTTCGGATCAAGTTTGGCCCAGCCGTCGGTGCCGTAGGCGCGCGTGCTGAAGGGGCCGTATTTGGGAAGTACCAGCCGCGAGCTGGCGTCCCAAGCGGCATCGGTGAGGTTCGTCAGTTGGAAGATTAGGCGCCCATCGCGGTGGAAGACCCCTTCGGTGATCGCGTCGCCGACCGTGATCAGCTCCAGACGCGGCGCGCCGAAACGGACAATCTCTTCGGGAAGCAGTTCTGGGGAACTGTACGGATGTTCGTCGCCGGCGCGGAAAATCCTTGTGCCGCAATCCTGCCAGAGGGCGCCGAGCCGATCGAGTACCTTTTGGGGAACATCCGCGCTGTTGGGGATGATCATCGAAGTGCAGCCGGCCAGGTCCTTGTCGGAAAGCTCCATGATCGACTGTCCATCGATCAGCGTGAACGGAATCTGCGCGCGCATAAGAGCACGGCCGACTTGGACGAACGATTCGATCGCCTTGGTCATTTTCGTTGACTGCGCGGATCCGACAACATTTTCGGCCGAGGGGATATATTCCTCCTGCATGGTCTCGATCGGGTAGTACAGCAGTACCGGGCGAACCGGCTGGGCGTCCAGCAAAACCGCGTTGAGACGGCC
>CADBTE010000004.1 GCA_902797455.1 uncultured Planctomycetota bacterium
TCCGATGTCCAGCCGTTCATCTATTTTCAGTTTTAGGACACTGCGGTCTGTCCCATCGGCATCGGTTCCCCTGCTGACGGTCGTGCTGCTGGCTGGGCTGATGCTGCTGGCCGGCAGGTTCTTTTTTAACCGTTCGCACCATTTCTATCTTCTCGATCCGTACGGCGGCATCACGGCGATGGACCGCCTTTGCCGCGAAATCAAGCGCGGTGAACTATCCGGCGCGCACAGCCGGACGCTTAAGGAGAAAATGCCGGAGATCGTCCTGGCCGGAGACTCGCGCAATTTAGGAATCATCCCCGATATCATCGAAGACAGAACCGGCGCGGCGACATCGTCGGTGGTGTTGGCGGCTTCGACCATATGGGAACCGTCGCAGTGCCTGAAACTTTTCGAACCCGCCTTCGAGCGCTGCCGTGTGTTGGTCTTTGATCTGTCGCCGGCCCAATTTATGGAGTTCGGCAACTTTCTTCAGCTTGGCAATTCCTATATGGTCTTGCGGCGGCGCTTTGACCGATACCCCGGGTATGTCAACGCGTCGAGGTATTCGTGGAAAAATGATCTGTTTCCGGTTCGGCTGTCGCTCCATCAGATGATTGATATCGTCGCGGCGATGAGGAAAAACGCCGCCGATCCCGACGCCTGGCGACGGGGTTCGAACAGTCCGGGAGATTATCACCCGGACTATACGCCGGAAAAAGTCGCCCAATCGTTGGAGGTTCGCCGCGACAAGCCGTTCAACGACCGGCTTCTCCCCGCGATGCGTTTCTTTTTGGATGAGACCGAGCGGCGAAACATCCGGGTGATTTTTAATTGCGTGCCGACCTTTCAGGGGAGAACTTTTATGCATGGGGCGGTGTCTCTTCCCCCCGAGCTGTGCGACACCGAGTTGGATCGCGCTTATGAGGCGCTTCGTCAGGAGTTGGAAAAGCGGGAAAATGTCGTTTTTATTGGTCCCCGGCGTTTTTCGGACATCGGCGTTGACCAGGATGAGTCGCTGCTGTTCGTCGACGACCACCATCTTTCCGGGATGGGCGCGCAAATCTACAGCCGCTATTTAGCCGACGAGATTTTGAATCACTCTTGTTTATCCGCCTCGGCGGCGGGGGGCGCGTCGCCGCCGAAGAACTGATCGATTGCCTTGAGGAATTCCTCAGGGGTGCTCGCTCCGGAAGCGGCGACTCGGAAGAGCTTGCCGCGATCGCGGCCTCGGGACCATTCGGCGGCGTACTTGCGCATGAGAATCGTCCCTTTGACGGGTCCGAAACGCTGGCAGATGAGTTTGTAATGGCCGATGATCAGTTCCCGTTCCTCCCGCCGGTCGGGGGAAGGGGGAAGGGGAGCACCTCGCAAAAGCGCCTCGGCCTGAGAGAAGATCCATGGGTGACTCAGCGCCGCGCGGCCGATCATTACCCCGTCGACCGCCGTGTTGCGAAGGCGCGCCACGGCGGTTTCCGGATCGCGGATATCTCCGTTCCCGATCAGGGGGATCGCCTTGAGATAGGGGCGTATTTTACCGATCTCTTCCCAATCGGCCTGGCCCCGGTACATCTGCGCGGCGGTTCTCCCGTGCACGGTCAGCGCCTTGCCGCCGGCGGCCTCGACCGCCTGGGCGACATCGATCGCGTTGATGGTGTCGGCGGTCAGCCCCAGGCGGATTTTCGCGGTGACGGGAAGCCCCTCGGTGACCGAGGCGACCATCGCGACAATATCTCCCACCTTTTGCGGATCGCGCAAAAGAGCCGAACCCGAGGCGCTGTTGCGAGCGATCTTAGGGGCCGGACAGCCGAAGTTCAGATCGATGACCGCGGGATGATACTCCCGGGCGATACGGCTGGCGGTCTCGGCGAGGGTCTCGGGCTGGTTGTCCCAAATCTGAACCGACAGGGGGGCCGGCTCTTCGGCGACCCCCCAGAGCCGGTCGGGGTGCGATTGGCCCGCGGCGCTGCGATGAACAAACGCGCGGGCCGAGACCATCTCGGTAGCGATCAGCCCGACCCCGCCGAAGTGGCGCAGAATCGAACGAAAGGCCCCGTTGGTGAAACCCGCCATCGGCGCGGAGAGAAACGGCGGGGAAACCGTCACCGGTCCTATTTGAAACGCGCTTTTCATCACGGGCATAGGCATGAGACTTTGCTGGAAACGACAGGGAAATTGACCCGCGGGCGATTACTTCCCGAGAATGGGGCGGATCACCCGCTCGA
>CADBTE010000005.1 GCA_902797455.1 uncultured Planctomycetota bacterium
CCCGACGGCGATGGCCTGCGCGGCGCTGATGATCTATCGTCAGCGCTGGCCCGAAAAGGCCAAGGCAATCCCCCGCTTCGATCAGACCCTGGCCGATGGCCTACTCTTCTCGACACTGCGCCGGTTCCAGGGGCATGGGCTGGAGGGAATCGACGGGGTATTTCGGATGATGAGTATCTTCGCGCTGGGGAGTGTGATCCCCTTCGTCGAAGCCCATCCGCAGCTGTGCGGCCGGTTTACCCGGCTGGTGCACGAGGTGGTCGACGAGCTGAAGAAGGGCTCCCGCTCGGCTTTCCTCCGGGGAGAGCTGGGCGAGGACTACCGCGTTCGGGCGGCGAGGTGCCTCAAGGCGCTCGGCGTCAGTGCCTAAGCACGCCGCGGCGAGGGTGAAAAAAACAGGCCCGCAAAGGGCCTGTTTTTTTATCTTTATTCGGTTTTGCGCCGGAGGCGGCTTTACTTCAGCAGCTCGGCGAGCTTCGTCTTGAGCGCCTCCATCGAAACATCGTTGGCCAGCACCTTGCCGTCCGGGCCGACGAGGATCATCGTCGGGATGTTCGTGATCCCGTAGAAATCGGAGATCAGCGGAAGGTTTTTATCATGGGTGGCCTTTGCCGAGAGGTTCGTCCACGGGATATTCTTGCTCGAGGTGTAGTCCTTGAGTTTCGCGATGTCGTCGTCGATGCTGAAACCGACAATCTCGAACCCCTTGTCATGATACTGAACATACAGGGCGAGCAGGTCGGGATACTGCACCAGGCACGGAGTCGCCCAGGTCGCCCAGAAATTCACCAAAACATATTTTCCCTTCAGCGGCTCGGCGTTGAATTTTTCCCCGTCGGGGAGGCAGCCGGCGATCGAGAACGGTTTCCCCTCCAGGTCGGCGAAGCGGATCATCCCTTCCAGCCCCATCGCCGCGCTTTTGAGCTGAGGATTGTCCGAGTTCTTCAGCGCCTGGACGAAATCGCCGAGGACGGCCCTGAAGAGCTGGGGGTCCTTCTTGTCGATAGCGAACTCACTGATGGGGTAGACCAGCTCGGGGATCATCTCGCCGTATTCGGGGACACGCAGCACCAGCGCCTGGAATTCGTCGATGTACTTCTTCATCTCCTCGGCCGAACCTTTCGACTGAACGGTCTTGGTGCAGCCCCAATGGAGGAAGCCGGCCATATGGCTGTCGGCGATCTTCCTTCCCTCCTCGCTCGCCATTAGACGCTGATCGTTCTGCAGCGAGCGGACATACTTTTCGTAGACATCGAACGCGTCGGGCCGGGTCGTGCCGTGAGCGTAGATCATCTGCCCCTTGAGATTGATCGCCTTGATGTAGGTCTCATCGTCGATCCCCGGGGTGGCCAAAATCTGGTTGGCGATCTTAAAGACCGTCTGGATCATATTGCCGACCCAGGCCTTGTACGCGTCTTCGGTGTCGAACTTTCGGTCGGCGTTGACCAGCGAGTCGGCTTTCTTGAGGAGTTCCTCGACCGAGGCGTTGGGCGGAATGACAAAGTCGTCGGCCGACGGGGCCGTCCCCCCTCCTTGGGCCGCGCCCTGGGCGGCTTGAGGCGCGGCGCCCTGAACGGTCGCTGTTTGACCGGCCGCGCCTTGAACGGCCGCCTGCTGAGCGGCCTGCGGCGCGGCGCCCCGACCGACCGCGCCTTGCTGCGCGGCCTGGGCGGCGGGCCCCTGGCTGAAAATCGGCTGGTTGGCGGGGGCCTGGACACCGGCCTGCGCGCCCTGCGCCGCGGCGGCCGGCGTGAGCGTCAGCTGGCTGGTCTGGTTCTGCTGAACGGCGTTCCCCCGGCGCGGCTGAGCGTCGACTCGGCTCAGCGGAAGGGCCGCAAGGACAAAGAGAACAACGAGAGCTATCCGTTTGTGCGACATAACTTTCATCCGTGAAGTGTGTGTCTGTGAACCTAGAAAAAACGCGCGTAAGCGGTTATTTACGGGAACCTCGCGCTAAAGCCGGCGCGAAGCCGATTTGACGCGTGTCAAAATCGGCCAGCGTGACCGTGACGGTCATCCGATCCCCGGGGCGGATTATATTCCCTTTTTTAAGACCGGTCAATATTTTTAGTTGAGGGTCGAATCGGTACCGGCCGCCGTCAAAGCAGCGCAGGGGAATCATCCCCTCGACGGGGATTTTTGTTCCCCGGACGAAGACCCCGAAACGCTCCACGCCGGTGACCACGCCGCGCATGGTTCGGCCGATGCGCCGGCTGAGGAATTCGATCATCTTCAGCTTCTTCCCCTCCCGCTCGGCCTCTTGGGCTTCGCGCTCTTTGGCGGACATCTCCTCCCCCAGCTCGACGAGCTCCCCGCAGGTGGGGATCGAGGCGGTTTGCCCGTCCAAAACCGCGTCGATTAAGCGGTGGATCGTCAGGTCGGGGTAGCGGCGAATCGGCGAGGTGAAGTGGGTATAGCATTCCAGCGCCAGGGCGAAATGCCCCTGGTTTTCGGGAGAGTAGACCGCCTTGGGCATCGAGCGCAAAAC
>CADBTE010000006.1 GCA_902797455.1 uncultured Planctomycetota bacterium
CGCGGGGTCTTGCGAGTGGATCAGGATCGGATCCTCCGGCGGAACACACCAGTCGCCGTAGTTATCCTTGTCGATCGTCCCATCCTCCTTGATGAACCCGGCCAGGAATTTCAGCCACGCCTTGCGCGAATCGTAATGCTTGGCGATCGCCATCGTGTCGCCGTAGAGCTGATAGAGCGAATCGGGGACGATCGTCATGGCGCTCGGCCAGGTCACGTTGGGGTTATAGAGGTTCCAGGTCGCCGGAGCCACGTCCGAGACATTCCCCTCTTCGTTCTGGGTATCCTCGATATCCTGCATCCACTTGCGATAGAGGGTGATATTGTCGAACAGGTACATCTCCCCCTTGGATTCCTCGGCGCGGTCCCCCTGCCAGCCGCAGCGTTCATCTCGCTGCGGGCAGTCGGTCGGCATGCTGAGATAATTGCCGCGGGTCCCCCACTCGACGTTCTGAATAATCGCGTTGATCGTCGGGTTGCTGCACTCGAACAGACCAACCTGATCTAAGTCGGTTCCGACGACACAGCCGGTGAGCGTCTCCAGGTCGGGAGTGCCGGGATAACCGGTCAGCTCGACATAGCGGAAACCATGAGACGTGAATCGGGGTTCAAAGAACTGGACATCCTCGGAATCACCGAGGATGAACCGGTCGCAGCACTTGGCGCCGCGAAGATTGTCCATATAGAGCTGGCCATCTTCTTTGAGCGTCTCGGCAAAGCGCATCGAGACCTCCGTCCCCTCCTCGCCGGAGACCATCAGACGACACCAGCCGACGAAGTTCTGGCCAAAGTCGTAGATCCAGCGGCCCGGTTCCACCTCATTGACAGAAAGGGGCGTGATTTCGGCATTGGTCCGCATCGGGGGCATCATCTGGGCGACCAGTTTCCCCTCGGGGGCGTCCATCACGACGGCCGGCGTGGAGGTCGGAACGCAGATAAGCTCGCCGAATCGATATTCGGTATAGGCGGCGCCCCCCTCGGAATCGAACGCCTGGGCCTTGCGGGAATCGTAAAGCTCCCCATCGTAGAGATTATTCTCGACGATCGGACCGTTGTCGGACGTCATCCAGCTCTCGTCGCTGACGATACAGTCGCTGGAGCCGTCGGAATACTCAATCTCCAACTGGAACAAAAGGCGGGGAAGACCGGCATAGACGGCGCCGGAATGGCGCGGTTCATAGAACCAACCACTCCCAAGAACCACGCCAAGCAGCACGTTGGCGGGTTTTTCCGCCCCGGCGCTGTCATCCGTGTCGGCGCTTTCCTCCGACTCATCGTCCTCTTGAGAAGACTGGGCGAATAACAGACGATCGGTAACGTCGTAGGTGTTGTAGGAAACACGCTTATTGAACTGCGTCACCACCGGATCAAGAAGGTGATCTCCCACTTTAATTCCGTCGATGCACAGTTCGTAGTAGCCGAGCCCGACGATATAGGCCGTCGCCCGTTTGACCAGCTTATCGCTCGCCTTGGGGAGCATAAAGCTCTTTGACAGGTAGATAGCGGGAATCGAGAGATTATCACCGTACGATTTATTCATCCCGATCCACTTCCCCTTCCACGGCTGGGGATTGTCGGCCGTCTCCCAAAGGCCGGTCGAGAACGAACTGGAGACGGTATCGGAAATCGAACCGTCCTTATTCCAAACGGTCAGTTCAACGGCGTACGCGGAGGCGGGCTTAAGATCATCGCCGGTCATCGGGACAAACGTCTGCTGATCAGACTGCACCTTGCCGGAATCCCAAACGACCTCGTCAGTATTCTGATCGATAATCTTCAGCTGGTAAGCCGATTGCGACTCATTGTTGTTCACCGCGTCGAGCTTCCAGCTGAACTCGGGTTTGGGAGTATCGATCCCCTCGGGAACCGTCAGCTGATCGACCAAGAATTCGGTGACCCCGAAACCGCCTTCAGAAGTTTCCGAAGCTGTGTCTTGAGCAGACACGGCGCGCAGACTGAACAATACAGTGGCAAGAGCCATCAGCAAAAATATTTTGCGCATTTTATCCTCCTAAACGACAGATACCTCTTGGGGACGCGCCAGCGCCGCTTAACGGCGCAAGCGCCATAATATCTATAAGGGTAAAGCAGACGCGTTGAATTGTCAACGCCGTTTCGCTCAGCCGATGGCCTTTCTTACACAAAAAAAGCCGCCTGAAATCAGGCGGCTTTTTGAATCGTCCGGTTCACTCCTGTCGAGCGCCCCTTTTAGGCCTCGGCCGCGC
>CADBTE010000007.1 GCA_902797455.1 uncultured Planctomycetota bacterium
GGCTGCGGAAGCCACAAGAGAATGATCACCGAGCATATCAAGCTGGCGGAAGATGGTGTCCGTCTGGCGGAGCTGCGGCTTGATTTTCTCCGCAAGGTTCCCGATCTTGGGCGCCTTCTTCCCAATCGCCCCACCGCGGTGGTCGTCACCTGCCGCCGCCGGGCCGACGGCGGTATGTGGCAGCTCGATGAGCAAAGCCGTCAGCGCGTTCTTCGCGAGGCGATCGCCGAAGGGGTCGAGTACGTTGACCTGGAGCTCGATACCGCCCGGGCGATCCCCCGCTACGGCAAGACGAAGCGGATTATCAGTTACCACAACTTTGAGGAAACCCCCGCTGATCTGGACGCCGTCTTAAACGACCTGCTCGGCGCCGACCCCGATATCGTCAAACTGGTCACCACGCCTCAGCGCATCGCCGATGTCTTCCGTATGGCGCGGTTCCTCACCCGGGCCAACGCCGCCAGCGCCGAGCGCGCCGCGCAAACCGGTAAAAAAAGAATCCCCGTCGTCGGCTTCTGCATGGGCGAAATGGGGGTCCCCACCCGGATCCTCGCTAAAAAATTCGGCGTCCCCCTCGCCTACGCCACCTTCTCGCCGAAAAGAATCTTGGCCCCGGGGATGCTCCACTACAAGACCCTGCGCGATCAGTACCGCTTTGAGGAGATCAACCCCCAGACCGAGGTCTACGGCGTCGTCGCCGATCCGGTGGGGCATTCCCTCAGCCCGCTGATCCACAACGCCTCGTTTATCGCCAACGGGCTGAATAAAGTCTATGTCCCGTTCCGCGTTTCTCCCGACGATATCGGCGAGTTTATCGACCGCGCCGACGAGCTCGGGGTCCGAGGGCTCAGCGTGACCATCCCGCACAAGGTCGCCGTGATCGAGAAGCTCACCCAGCTCGATCCGGCGGTCGAGGAGATCAACGCCTGCAATACCATCGTCCTTAAGGGGAAGAAACGCTTCGGCTACAATACCGACTACCTCGCCTCGGGGCTTTGCATCGAAACCGCCCTGGGGGGAAAGCGCAAGTCCGACGACGCCTCGCCGGTGGCGGGGCGCAGCGCCCTGGTGATGGGGGCCGGCGGCGCCGGGATGGCGATCGCCTACGGCTTGAACGCCCGCGGCGCCCGGGTGACCCTCACCGACGGGGACGACGCCAAGGCCGAGCGCCTGGCCGCCCAATGCGGCTATGAGTTCTGCCCGTGGGAGATGCGCCACAGCTACGTGGTGCAGATCTTAGTCAACGCCACCCCTATCGGAATGTACCCGAACGTGAACGAATGCCCCATCCCGCGCGACTCGCTACGGGGCGGAATGCTTGTCTTCGACGCGGTCTACAACCCCGAAAAGACCTTCCTGCTGCGCCAGGCGTATGAAAAGGGGTGCACCGTCGTCTCGGGGATCGAGATGTTCATCGGCCAGGCCTGCCTGCAGTATAAAATCTTCACCGGTCACAAGGCCTCGGCGGCGCTGATTCGCGAACTTCTCCACAACGCCCTGGCCCGTTCGCGCGACTGATCCGCGCCGCGCGAAAAGCCCGCCCGATCAAAAGCCCGGCCGCGGCGATTGCGCAAACCGGGTCGACCAGCGTGTCGAACATGTTCTGATAGATCCCCAGCCGCCACAGCAGGTACGCCGCCACAAGAACCGGCCACCGGCTCGGCGCGAGGAAAAGCACCCCCAGGCAGGCGGCCGCCGCGGCCGCCTCGCCCCGGTATCCCCAGCCGTAGAGGTCGCAGGGGATAAAATCTAATTCGGTGAGCGCCAGCGCCAGGAATACCACGGCGGCCGCGGCCAGTTCGGCGTTTTTCAGCGGGCTTTTCTTCCCCAGCGCTAAAAAAACACAGCCGATCAAAAGCGTCAGCGACGGCATATCGATCAAGGCGAAAATAAAGTTCGCCGCGCTGCAGCCCCGGATCGGGACAAGCAGCGCCGCCAAAAGCCCCGGCAGCGCCCAGACCCGCGCCTTTTTGGGGAACAGCGCGGCAAGAGCGGCCGCGGCCGAAAACGCGCAGCAAACCAGGCCGATACGGTCGCTGAACAGGGTGAAAAAATCGCTCACGGTTTCTCCTCCCCGAAGGCGATGGTCACCGCCTTGATTCCCCGGCGCTTCCAGGTGTAAAGGAGCTCCAGCGTCCCGTCCCCGCCGGCCAAAAGGACGGGGTACGAGAACTCACAGCCCGGCTCGTCCTCCAGCGTCAGGAGCTCTTTCCAATCGTACGGCTTATCCGCCGCCGCTTCGTACAAGACCAGTTTCGCGCGGTCGCTGCCGGGATTGGCGGCTAAAAACAGCCGGTTCCCCATACGCGCCGCCGCCAGGGAGCTGTCATGGTTTTCGATCGCCAGCGGCTCGGCGGCCAGCCAGCTTCGCCCGGCGTCGGCGGTCTTCGCCGTGAGGACGGCGTTGTTTGCCGCGCCGGCGGCGCTGCGCATCAACGCCAAGGCCTCCTGACTCCCCAGCGGAATCACCGCCGGCTGCAGCGCCTCACCGGCCGCGGGGATCCGCGCGCGGCGCAGGATACGCCCGGAGCGGTCGACGATGGCGAACAGCCCGTATTTTTTGATCAGCTCGTGATAGAAGGGCAGCCCCA
>CADBTE010000008.1 GCA_902797455.1 uncultured Planctomycetota bacterium
AAACAGGAACGCCCCGAAAGGCCGGGCGGCCGGACGATGAGGGTGGTCTCGCTGATCAATCTCAAAGGAGGGGTAGGGAAGACGACGCTGTGCGGCAATTTGGCGGCCGCCTTCGGCGCGGCGAACTACAAGATCCGCGACGGCGGCCGCGCCGAGCCGCTGAGGGTGCTGGCGATTGACCTTGATTTTCAGGGGACGCTCAGCCAGCGGTGCGTCCGGTCCGATGCCCTTCAGCATGCCTACAGCTCGGGGCTGACCAGTCGAGCGCTCCTGTCCGGCTCGGCTAAGAGCAAGGGGGAGGCCCTGGCGGTTCCCTGTGTCGGTTCGAGTTTTGCTCAGGTGATCCCCGCCGATGATACGCTCGACGCAGAAGATTTTCGCCACCAGGCGATGCTGGCGCTGGGAATCAAAGAGACCCGCTTCCTCTATCGGCGGCTCCTCTTTAAGCCAAGCTTTATGAAGCAGTGCGATCTGGTCTTGATCGACTGTCCCCCGCGGCTGACCTCGTCGACGGTCTGCTCACTGGCCGCTTCCGACTACGTGCTGGTACCGACCGCCCCGGACGAATTCGACTTTCCCGCGGTTCAGAGAACGATGAACTGGATTGGCGGTATGCAGCATGACCTCTCGCTTCCGGTTAAGCTGGCGGGAATTGTCCTGAACCGAACCAGTAAGGTGACCGGTTTAAGCGCGCGGGAGGAGGCGATCAAAACCCGTTTGAACGGATTTGTCACCGGTGAGTTCTTTAGGCAATTTCCTTCACTTCGGGAGAGGACGGTCCCAGCGATCCTCGACAGTTTCATTCCCCGCAGGACCAGCGAAAACAATTCGATCAACGGACAACCCGGTTCGCCGCTCCCCGGAACGACGGCCGAGTGGTTTCGTGATCTGGCGACTGAATTATACGAAAGGATTTTCTGATGGCCGACTCCTTCATCGAATCGCTGCGGCAGCTCTCCCCCTGGCTGAGTACCGGGGCCAAAAACGAGCTGGCCGCCCTCGAGGAGCTCTTCACCGTCTTTCCCGGCAAGCCGATCAAAGAGGTGGTCAAAGAGCTGAAAAAGTACCGTAAAACGCAGCTTTTGTCCGGCGACGTGATGGCCGAGCGGGCCAGGGCTTTGCGAGCGAACGAGGGGTTCGACGGCGGCCCGGCGGAGGACGAGCAGACACTGGTTGGGGCGTTCGCCGCGATGAAGGCCGCCGAGATTCAAAAACTGGCCAAAGCGCTCGGGATCACTCTCATCGATAAGAACGATCAGGAGTACTTCCGTCAGTGGCTGCGGACAGGGGCCATTCCTCCAACCGCCGAGGAACGTGTCCGTTTGGAGGCCGAGGAATATACCGCCCGCGGCCTGGCGGTCTTGAATCGAACGCTGGACGAACTGTCGCAGGATTCGATCGACGAGCTGATGGCGATCGCCGACCAGGTGGGAAAAAAACTGAAGATTACGGGGCTTGCTCTGTTTACCGAGGGGCTCGGATTTCCCGCGGTGAAAAAGAGTGTTCCGGCGGTGAAAAAACAGCTGCGCCAAGATCTTGACAACCTGGCCTTGGCCCGGTTTAAGGGAGTCCAAATTCGAGGCACTCTCGGCCAAAGCGAGGGGGGGACTTCATACACGAAATAGAAAAAACGGCTAAAATGACGCCTAGGACGGTGGAACCGTCCGTTTCGGGGCTTTGATGATTCCTGATCCGCACTTTCGCCGGGAGGAACCGATGAACATCATCTTTACCGCCAGTGAGGCCACCCCCTTCGCGAAGACAGGGGGGCTGGCCGATGTCTGCAGCGCGCTTCCGGTCGCCCTGTCGAAACTCGGCCACAACGTGGCCGTGATGATCCCCGCCTACCGGCAGATCGAGGCGGCGGGGATCCCCATCGAGGTGACCGATCTGTCGTACACGATTCCGATCGGAAAGAAAAACATTACCGGCGGGATCGCCAAATCGACATTCCCCGGAAGCGATGTCCCGATCTATTTCATCAAGCACGACCGTTTCTTCCACCGCGACGGACTCTACAATTCCGCCGGGGTCGATTATCAGGACAACTGCGAGCGGTTTATTTTCTTCTGCCGCGCGGTCTTCGAGGCGATTCGTCTGCTTGATCTTCGTCCCGATGTGATTCACTCCAACGATTGGCAAACGGGACTGATCCCCGCCTACTTAAAGACGGTTCTGTGCCCGGAGGATGCCCCGTCCCCCTCGTTCAGTTCGTTCACCGCCGGACCTGCGGCCGCGCAAGATGCCGAGCGCTGGAAAAAGGTTCGTTCGGTCTTTACCATCCACAATCTGAGGCACCAGGGGAGGTTCCCCCACTGGGAGATGGAGAACACCGGGATCGACTGGCGCTACTTCACCTACGACAAGATGGAGTTCTACGGTCAGCTGAACCTTCTCAAGACCGGGATCATCTTCGCCGACGCGGTGACGACCGTCAGTCCCGAGTACGCCCGGGAGATTCAGACCGAAGGGTTCGGCGAGCGTCTGCAGGGGGTTCTGCGGTACCGCAGCTGTGTTCTGTCCGGTATTTTGAACGGGATCGACGTCAACGAGTGGAACCCCGAGACCGACCCGTATATCGAGTACCACTACAACGTCGATACGGTCTTCGAGAACAAACCGAAGTGCAAGGCGGCGCTGCAGCGCGAGATGGGGCTTCCCGAGCGTTCCGATATTCCCCTCTTCGGGGTGGTCAGCCGTTTCGACGCGCAAAAGGGGCTCGACCTGATCGCCGATATTATCCCCTCCCGCGTCGAGCGCGACGGGGTGCAGTTCGTAATCTTAGGCACGGGCGAGCCGGAGCTTGAGGATCGGTTCAAAGAACTGTCCGCCCGCTACCCGAACAACGTGGCGGCGGCGATCCGCTTCGGCGCTCCCCTGTCGCACCGGATCGAGGCGGGGGCCGACCTGTTTTTGATGCCGAGCCGCTACGAGCCGTGCGGGCTCAACCAGATGTACAGTCAGCGGTACGGCACTCTGCCGGTGGTGCGCCGCACCGGCGGCCTGGCCGATACCGTGACCAACGCGACGTACGAGTCGATCGCCGACGGAACCGCCAACGGGTTCTCGTTCAACTGGGGAACTACCGAAGATCTCGACGGTGCCCTGACATGGGTGATGACCTGCTGGCGCGAGCGCCGCGACGACTGGAAAAAGATGGTTCAAACGGCGATGCGGATCGATCATTCCTGGGACAAGAGCGCTCGGCAGTACCTGGAACTGTACGAGAAGCTGATGAACGGTTAACGCGCGAATCCTTGCCGCGGCTCTTCGCGCGTGCGAAAAAAGGGTTTTGGGGCTTTAGGACGGGTGTCCTAAAGCCCTTATTTTTGTCCCCGCGGCGGTTTACGGTTTTTCCCGCGAGTCGATCACGCGGGGAACCTCCATTTCGCCGACGCGGTCCCAATCGAGGAGGACTCGCGAGAGGTACCAGTCTTTCCCCTTGGTGTTGTTCCCTTGATAGAAGAGATAGGTCTGACCGTCCTGATCGACAAAAATTCCCGGATGCCCCGATTCCGAGGTGTTCCACTGTCCCTCGGGGCCATTGGTGATGAAGGGGATGCGCCAAAGCCGGGTGAAGTGAACGCCGTCGTCACTGACCGCCGCGCCAATATGCTGGGGGTCGTTGTTGTACCCGCCGGCGTAAAAGAGATAGACCTTCTCTCCCCGGACCAGGGCCGTCGGCGCCTCGATACAGTCCGTTTCCCAGGGAAGCTCGGGGCGGAGAATCGGTTCATCCAGCGCCTGATGCCACGCCTCGGGGCCGAATCCACTCTTCGGATCGGCCCAGGCGGCCGTAAGCATCTGGATTTTGCCCGTTCGGTCGCGGGTGGCGGCGTAGAGAAAGACCCTCTCGCCAAAAAAAAGAACATCAGCGTCGATGGCCCGTCCGTTGGTCCACTCCCCGGAGGGGTGGAAGATCGGGTTTTCGGGGTGGGGGGTAAAGTTCAGTCCATCGTCCGACCAGGCGCAGCAGATGGCGTCGGACGCGCCGGTCCCGTAGGTCTGGTAGAAGATCCACACCTTTCCGTCTATGACCTTGGCGCAGGGGGCGCCAAGGCCATGCTGGTCACACGACTGCATGGGGAAGATATTCTTTCGGAAGGTCCAGTTTGTCAGATCGTCGCTGGTCGCCACACCGATAGTCAGGACTTTCTTTTCGCCGGTCGCCATGAAGAACGAGTAATAGAGGAAATATTGGCCGCCGAAGGAGACGACCGACGGGTCTTTGGCGAAGGTTCCCTGAGCCCATTTCATCACCGGGTTGGCGATCGGCGGGAAGTCGTTCGGGGTGACCGAACCGGTATCGCTGTCGGGGAAAACCGCGGGGGGCTGGGCCGCCGAGGGGACCGCGAGCGACACCCAAAGGGCCAGCGGCAGCAGCAAAGAACAGGGGAATTCCGCCACCGGCCTGAAAAGCGGGGGAAATGGTGTGAAAACAGATGACATCATACGATCCTTTCTTGTACTGTTGGGTTATTCTCCGAAAGGCAAAGGCCCGCTCACCATGTCCAGACCGTCAGCCAATCGGCGCCGGTAAAGGTCAAACCGAAACGCTCGACGACCCGATCGGAGAGATCTCTCAGATGGGCCGCGCCGTAAAGAAGCGCCACACGCGATTTCCCCTCGGCCAGGAGCGTCTCGACACGGTCGATCGCGACGCGGTCGCGCTCCTCGATCAAAAGGCGGCCAAAAGGGACGAGCTGCGGTGAATCGGCGTTCTTCGCAAAGAACTCGGCCAGGAGGCGGCGGCCGGTTAAACGGCGGTCTTTGGCCGCCAGAAGCGCCGCGGCCAGGGTGAGCAGCTCCCGGCGCTGCCGGGGATTTGTCAGATCAAGGCCGATACCGATGATATCCCCGGCGGTGATCATTTCGCCCAGCGGTTCCTCGGTCAGGCGCTCGAGGAGGGTCTCGGCGTCGATATCGGCCAGCACGAAGTGCTCCTGCCGGTAGTCGATCGCCGCCAGCTGAGAGGTGAGCCCCAGCTGTTCGGTCAAAAAGGCCTGCAGAGAACTGACCAGGGAGAGGATATCCGAGAAATCGAAACGGGCCTCGGGGGCTTGGGGATAGATCCAAGACAGCTCGGTTCCGCGGGGAACGACCAGTTCCACGCCGACAGCGTCGTAACCGGCCAGAAGATGGCTGACTTGGTCATAATACTCCGGTTGGGCGAAGTGGATCGTACCGATTAAGTCCAGTTCCACCGGCCGGCCGGCGTACTGACCTTCGAAGTGGAGCACCGGCGAACGGAGCGTGTTCTCTTCGACGCGGAGGCATTTCTCGGGCTGCTGCGCAGCGGCCGACGGAACAGCAATTGTTAAGACCGGTAAAATAAAAAGGACGGGAAGTGCTTTTGTAAAAAATAACGGCTGTGTCATTGAGATAAACAAAACGGTTTAACGCGGTTAAATGGGTATGCAGCCAGTGGCGCTCCTAACGATTGTACCATTGATACGCCGATGAAAAAAGGTTTTTTCGCAAAAGGAAAAATCCGAAAAAAATATTCTGCCCCGGTACCCGATAATAGCGGATAGGCGTATTTCTCTACACGCGCTTGGGGGGGCGGCTCTGCCCTGACGAGGACGGAAACGGTCCCGAGACGGATTTTTCCGCCGGAGATATCCCGGCTTTGGGAATTCTCGGGAACAAACCTGCCCCCTTAATCGTCAATAGAGATGTGTACCGGTATAGTCGGATCGTCCGGATGGCCGGCGGCTCGTCCCGGTGCACCTTCATGAAGACAAATACCGAGGTTTCGATTTCTGACCCAAGGGGACCTATCCTATGTCACAGGCGCGCATCAGCATGCTCGATAAACTGTCCGGTTCTATTCGCGGAATGTTTCATTCGGCCAAAAAGGAAAAGGCCGCCAAAGAGATCAAAACCCGTCAGCTGGTGATCGACGCTCTTGAGGAGCGGCATCTGCTCAGCTTGTCGATCGGGTCGGTGAACGACGTCCTCGTCAATCCCGAGTGGCAGGACATTCGCGGCGACGTGGCGTTCGACATCAACGAGTCCAATGACATCGTCGCCGCTTGGACGGCCGCCGACAAGGTGACCGATCCCGACGGCAAGGTGGTCGGTGAAGACCTCAACATCTACGCCCG
>CADBTE010000009.1 GCA_902797455.1 uncultured Planctomycetota bacterium
AAGAGTTTGCGCCAACTAACCGTATGCCTTGCGGCCGGGTTTTTGGCGCGAGGGGGTCTGTCGGTTTTCGGCCGCTCGTCATACTCCCCGCGCTGCCCCCTGAGGGGTCTGTTGGCTGGCCGCCCTTTGTTGGCGTATGATTGGGGTGATTAGCGTGACTTTTTAGGGGGGGGCAGCGCTTTTGTGTGAGAAGCTCCTGTTAAGGTCTTTTCCCGTGCCCGAACAACTGCCGTTATAGGATCGGGGAGTTTTGTCTGCCGCCGCTGGCGGATTTGCCTCCGGCGGCCCCTATCCGGGGGGGACTCTTCGCAGCGCGCTTGACCGCTGTTGCCGTAGGAAAAAATAACGGCATAGGAACACCACCGCGGCGCTCTCGCGGCCCGTTGGCCGCTTGGTTCGCCCCAAGTGACCAACGGGAACGCTTCGCCGAAGCGTTTTTTCCTATGCCGTCAACTTACCCTACGGCTACCGCCCGCCGCCGCTGGCGGCCCCAAGTGACCAACGGGAACGCTTCACCGAAGCGTTTTTTCCTATGCCGTCAACTTATCCTACGGCTATCGCCCGCCGCGGCTCGCGGCTACGGCAATCGCCCGCCGGGGCTCCCGGCTACGGCTATTGCCCGCCGCCGCTGGCGGCCGATGTCCCCCAAATCTCAACCTTCGCGATCCCGCGGTAACGCATCGGCATCGGCTGAGCCAGCTTTGTGAGCTTCACACTCGTAACACGCTTCTTCGGGAACGTGAATTCCTGCGGCCCCGCCTTCGGCTCAAACACCACCTCCAGCGTCGATCCGTCGGAGAACTCCAAAACACCGCTGGTAAAGAACCCGTCCGTCGGCTCGGCGTCACTGAGCGAAATCACTACCTTGTCGATCTCAACCTCATGACCCAAATCAATCGACAGCCAGGCGTCCGTGCGATAGTTCGGCATCCAAATCCCGCCGCCGGCGATCACGTTGCGCGCCGCGTACGCCGCGGCGTAACGATACTCGCTGTTCGACTGCGCGTGCGGACGAATCCGAACCCGAGCGTCCCCCTGAACGTCGTCGGGGTTCGCCGCCAGGTCGCGGTAAACATTCTGCGCGCCGCTGCGCCTGTTGCGAACGTCCCGTTTCAGACGCGGATAATTCTCAATAAACGCCGCCTTCATCTCGCGGCTGAAATCACTCGGCTGCTCAATCTGCCCGAACGGCTCCACCACGCCGCCGGCCGCCGCGGCGAGCATCTTCTGAATGTTCCGGCTCTCAATCCCGTCGATGTGTGCCCGCTTCATGAGGTTGTAGGCGTAATCGGCACTGGCCCGATCGCTCCAAAGCGCCGCCTCCTGATCGTAACTGCCACAGTACGGCACGACCAAATCAATCCACGCGGCGAGAATCCGCAAATCTTGATCCGAAATGTTCAAACCGCGGTGATCCTCGTCCGGATCGCGCAAAATCTGCATCATCCTGCTACGCGCCGCGCCGTACCGGTAAGGCGGGATCATCTGCGGACCGTCCTGTACCTGAATCGGACGAAGGTACTTCTCAAACCGGCCCGACTCGGTCAGGTTCACGTACGACTCGGCCATGAACCGGCCGCAGTCCTCCGAATAACACCACCGGCGCGTCGACGGCGGATTGCTCACCCCGTTGGCCAACAAGCTAAACGGTTTCGACTCCCCGCCGATCGGCAGAGCCGTGTCGCGATTGGCCAAAACCATATCGTCCGGATGCTCACCGTCGCGATCGCCCGTGTGGCAGTCGGTGCAGTAACGCTCTAAAATCGGCTGAACGTCGCGAATGAAACTGACCCCCCAGTCCTTCGCCTGCCCGGGTACCGGATCCTCGACCGGAACCGGACGCGTCACACCCTTTTGAAGCGCCAGGGTCTGATTGTTCGTCGTCAGCGAGGTGAGGTTGTCCATTGTCGCCGACTTCGGCTCGTGACAGCCGACACAGCCGAAGAACTCGTTCGGCATGAGCGTCGACCAGCTGCGCATCGTCTGTACCATCTCGCCGTTCTCGTCCAAAAGCTGGAAATAGACCGGCGTGCGCGCGGGAACCTCGAAGAACGCGCTGCCGTCCTCCTCGACCGGAACGTCGCCGATAATGTGCTTAATGTCCCAGGTGCAGTTGTCGCACCCGATCGGTGTCGGCGGCGTCGTTCCGCCCCCCTCGCCGAAGTTCCACCCCTCGTAAACCTGTGCCGCGCGGAACTCCAGCGCGATCACGCGCAGCGATTTAATCGTTCCCTTCTCGACCCCCTCTAAACCGGGGCCCTCGTAGACGTTCTGAACGTAAAAACGGCCGGTATCGACCTTGTAGTCGACCTGTGAAGGACGAATGATCGGTTTGGAGCGCTCGGCCAGCGGAATCGGCTGACCGCACGACAGATCATAATCCCAGACCAAAAGCTCACGCGCCCCGTCGGGGTTCATCCAGTACAGACCGAACTGAGTCTCCAGCCCCTCGCCGCGGTCCCCCTTGTCGGGACGGTACGAAATGAGGAAGTTGTTCTCGTCGAACGGATAAGGATACATAAACTGATCCCCGTCCTGACCGTATTCGTCGATGTGTACCTCGCTGGGCAGCTCACGGCGCGGGGAAATCAGCTCCACACCGGCCGTCTCCTCGGTCCCCTTCGTGCGGTCGAGAATCGCCAGCTTCCCCTTCTGAATGCAATGGTGCCCCCCCACGACGGCCAGGATCTTGCCGCCGGTGTCGGGGATGTCGCGCGCCTGAAGCACCGCCGTCGGGAACCAGGAGTTGTTCCCGTAATAGGCGGTCTGCGCCGTCCCGTC
>CADBTE010000010.1 GCA_902797455.1 uncultured Planctomycetota bacterium
ATCGGCTATCGCCGAGGCGAGGAACTCTTTCGAGCTGACGTCCAGGCCGCCGGCGCTGTCGGAATTTTCCTCCTCCAGCCCCAGGGTATCGGGGATCTCCTCGTTGGGGGCGAAGCTAAAGATCGTGGCGACTCTCAGCTGATTGCGCGGCGGCTCGTCGGCGGCGCGCTGCTGGAACGCCTTGTAGTAGACTTTCGCCGCCTCGATCGAGCTGACGGCGAAGATCGAGTTAAAGCCGCTGGCGTACCGGCCGTCGCTTCCGCGATGGTAGCTCTCGCCCCGGCGGGTCTTTAACTTGAAGTGTCTATAAATGTAGTCGGCGACCACCTTCACCCGCTGGTCTTTGAGGAACGCCTTTTCGGTATCGATCCCCGGCACCCCGGTATCGAAGAGCTTATCGTTCGCCTTCATGGTCGAGACGTAATCGACCTTAAACGGCAGGACGTTATTGTCCCGGATGGCGTCGACGATGGTATAGGCGTGGAGTTTCTCGCCGAAGGCCTGATCGGTCGTTTGATAGTCTTTCTGAGCGTTCTCGGTAAAGATCGGCGTGCCGGTAAAGCCGAACATGCTGTACTTATTGAATCGGCGCGTGATCTGCCGGTGCATCTTCCCGAACTGCGAACGGTGGCACTCGTCGAAGATAATGACGATCGGCCGGCCGAAGATCGGGTGATCACCCTTTCGAGCGACGATATTGGCGAGCTTCTGGATCGTCGTGACGATGATCCGGCATTTGGGATCGCGAAGCTGCCGGTCGAGCATCGCCGTGTTGGCGGTCGCGTCGACGGAATTTTTCTCGAACCGATTGAACTCCGTGAGGGTCTGATAGTCGAGGTCCTTGCGGTCGACCACGAACATTACCTTCTCGACCCCCTCCAACTGCGAGGCGAGCTGGGAGGTCTTAAACGAGGTGAGCGTCTTTCCGCTTCCGGTCGTGTGCCAGATATACCCCCCGGCGTCGATGGCCCCGAGCTTATTGTTTCGCAAGGCGTATTTGACCCGATAGAGGATCTTCTCGGTCGCGGCGATCTGATAGGGCCGCATGGCCAAAAGACGGTTCTGGGAATCGAAGACGCAGTAGCGCGTGAGGATATAAAGCAAGTTCCGCTTGGCGAGGAACGTTTGGGCGAAGTCGACGATGTCGTGGATCGGGTTGTTCTTGATATCGGTCCAGACCGAGGTGAACTCGTACGAACCGCCGCGCGCCGGGCGGTTCGCCGTTCGGTCTTTCGCCTTTTTGACCTGTTCGCTGCGGGTGCTGTTGCTGTAATAGCGCGAGTAGGTCCCGTTGGAGATGACGAACAGCTGAACGTAATCGAACAGGCCGTCCCCCGCCCAGAACGACTCGCGGCCGTAGCGCTCGATCTGGTTGAACGCCTCGCGCAGACTCACCCCCCGGCGCTTCAGCTCGATATGGACCAGCGGCAGGCCGTTGACCAGGATCGTCACGTCGTAGCGGTTCGCCCGCTTCCCCCCTTCGGGGACGTACTGGTTGATGACCTGCAGCTTATTGGCGTAGATGTTCTCTTTATTGATGAGATGAATGTTCTTATCCGTCCCGTTCTCACGGTGGAGGATACGGATAAAGTCCTCCTGGATGATCCGGGTTTTCTCAACAATCCCGAGATTGTCCCCCGCCAGGTCGGTTCGGAAGAAGCGCTCCCACTCCCCGTCGGTGAAGGTCATGTCGTTGAGCTCTTCCAGGCAGCGGCGCAGATTCTCCCGAAGCGCCGCCGGGTCTTTGATCGGAAGATACTCGTACCCCTGATCGGTGAGGTTGGCGATCAGTTCCTTCTCCAGGGCCGCCTCGGACTGGTAATCGCCGCAGCGCCGCGGGCGGCCCTCCATCGGCAGGGCCGCCGCGACGGTTTGGCAGCCGTCTTCGAGAATGAGCTTGAATTGCTGGGCCATGTTTTGGGTTACCGGTTGGGTTTCTATCTGCCGGGGAGTATGCCCCGTTTTTTCCGGGGGGAGAGATCAGGCGCTCTCCTTTTCGCTGAAGGTTAACAACTTGTCTCGGTAGTATTCGTATTGGGCCCGGCGCATCGCCAGCTCG
>CADBTE010000011.1 GCA_902797455.1 uncultured Planctomycetota bacterium
ACCAGACCGCCGCCGATCCCGTTGCTGACGGTGATCCAGAGAAAATAATCAACGTCTTTACAGGCGCCAAAGATTTTCTCGGCCCAGGCGCAGGCGTTGACATCGTTTTCGACGGCGACCGGCTTGCCGTAGCGCTCTTTGAGAATCTTGGCAATGGGGAAGTCGCCGATCCCCGAGAAGGGGGCGTAGACCCAAAGTCCCTTTTCCGGATCGGCCAATCCCGGAATCAGAGCCCCGATTCCCAACAGTTCGCCGATATCGGCGCCGGTGCTTCGCAGTGTCTCGGCGACCGCGCTTTCGATGGCCGAAAGAACCCCCTCCTGACCACAGTCCCGCGTGAGCCGGCGGTGGGCAATCCCCAAGAGCTGAGGGGCCGCCGCGGCGCGGCGCGATACCAGCGCGGTCAGGAGCTTAGAGCCGCCGATATCGATGGCCAGAAATGTTTCGGCCCGGCTGAGGTCGTTCGACATAGAGCGCTACTTTCTAAGAAAAAAAACTCTCCCCGCGGCGCGGGGAGAAAAACAGCGGGACGATTATTTCAGTTCGACGACGACGTTCATCGCCTGACCCTGGCGGATGATATTCATCGTGATTTTATCTCCGGGGCGGTGGGCCTCCACCGCCGAGAGGAATTCCTGGACCGTACGGATCTGCTGGTCGTTGATTCCGACGATCAGGTCCATCCCCTCCTTCGGGACGACCCGCTGGTAACCGCGCAGTGTCTGGCCGTACTGCTGCACGGTCATCTCCACCGCCTTGCCGCCGCGGATGCCCGCCAGGTCGACCGGGCCCCCGTTTTCGATCATCACCGGGACGAGCCCATGGGGAGTCTCGCTCATCTGAAGGACGCCGGCGTCGCCGCGGACAACCTTCCCCTCATTGAGGAGGAGGTTCGAGATACGAGAGATAGTGTTGACGGGGATCGCGAAACCGACCCCGGTATTCTCCCCGATTCGGCTGGCGATGGCGGTGTTCATTCCGATCAGCCGGCCGGAGGAATCGAACAGCGCGCCGCCGGAATTCCCGACGTTGATCGCCGCGTCGATCTGAATGACCCCCTTGATCTCGCGGTTGTTCGGGCTTTCGATCGTTCTGTTCAAGCTGGAGATGATCCCGCGCGTCATGGTTCGTTCGTAGCCGAACGGGTTCCCGATGGCGAAGACCGCCTGACCGACCAGCAGCTGCGAGGAGTCGGCGAACTCGACCGGGAAGAGCGATTCGGCGGGAGCGTCGATCTTCAGCAGGGCGATATCGGTCGAGGGGTCTTCCCCGATGTTGACCGCGGGGTATTCGCCGCCGTCGAACAGACGCACCTTAATATCGTTCGCGCCGTTGACGACGTGGCTGTTGGTAAGAATCACGCCGTCTTTGGAGAGAACCACGCCGCTGCCGAGCCCTTCGGCGGTCTGCGACTGGAAGAACTGCCCCTGGCGGACCATCACCGTATCGATATTAACGACCGAACGGTTCCGGTTTTCGTAGATGGTGATCCCGACCTGTTCTTCGGGGAGCAAGCTCTTATAGCGGCTGTTGAACAGTTCGCTGCGGTACTCCATCGGGGCGGTCGGTTTGCCGATTTCCGGCAGAACGGTCTGACGAAGATCGATTACTTTCTTTCCTCCCCGCGCGGCGCCGTGCATCGGCGGGGCCTGCGCCACAACAGCGCCGGCGGCGCCCAGGGTGAGAAACAACACAAACACGGTTCGAAGCGTTTTGTTATTCATAGCGATTCCCAATGTTTTCTTCCCTAATCTAACTGGGAGCGGTTTTGCTTTTCCTTTCTTGTTTCCGCCGCTCGGGGTTATTTGTTCCTCTTTCGAGGAATCCTCCCCGCCGGGGACCAGGGCGTCAAAGATTATACCCCTTCTTTGCTTCCGGCTCAATTCTAAATACACGCTTTCGACGCCCCGGCCGGAAAGGTTCTTGCTTGTCCGGTAAGGTTTGATATATTACGTGTTAGACTCGCGGGGCTTGCGTGTTTTTTGCCCCAAGGAAGAGGAAATAGCGATCGGTTTCGGTGGAATTCAACCAAGGAGTAAAGAAAGTGGCTTGTTCGATGTCTCCCCAGGAAAAGCAGGCGATTGACGCGATTCGCGTCCTTTCGATGGACGCGGTGCAGAAGGCCAAAAGCGGTCACCCAGGCACAGCGGTGGCGCTGGCGCCGGTGACCTATCTGCTCTACAACGAGGTGATGGACTACAATCCGGCCAACCCTTCCTGGATGAACCGTGATAAGTTCGTTCTGTCGATCGGGCACGCGTCGATGCTCCTCTACGCGACCCTTCACCTGGCGGGGGTCAAAGGGGACAAGCCGGTGACGATGGACGACATCAAATCGTTCCGCCAGCTCGACAGCCGCTGCGCCGGTCACCCCGAGTTCGGTCATACCTCGGGGGTCGAAATGACGACCGGCCCGCTGGGGGCCGGGGCGGCGACCAGCGTCGGGATGGCGCTGGCGTCGAAGTGGTACGCCAGCCGCTACAACAAGCCCGGCTTTGATCTGTTCAGCTCTCGCGTCTACGCCCTGTGCGGCGACGGCGATATGATGGAGGGAATCACCTCCGAGGCCGCCTCGCTGGCCGGCCACCTGGGGCTGTCGAACCTGTGCTGGATCTACGACAGCAATAAAATCACGATCGAAGGGGATACCGCTTTGGCCTTCTCCGAGTCGGTCAAAGACCGCTTCGCCGCCTACGGATGGAACGTGCTGGAGGTCGGCGACGCCAACGATCTGCCGGCGATGCGCCGCGCGCTGGATGCCGCCCGCGGCGCCGATCGTCCCACGCTGATCATCGTCGAGAGCGTCATCGCCTACGGCGCCCCGACCAAGGCGGGGAAGGAATCGGCCCACGGCGCGCCGCTTGGGGAAGAAGAGATCCTCGGCGCGAAAAAATTCTACGGCTATCCCGAAGAGCCGTTCTTCGTCGATCCGCAGGTCTATAAAACCTTCGCCGACGGCCTCGGCGCTCGCGGCGCCCGAGCCGAAAGCGCCTGGAACGCGCTGTTTGCCTCTTACCGCCAGGCGTTCCCCGAACTGGCCGCCGAGATTGAGACGATCGCCGCCGGCGGCCTTCCCGAGGGGTGGGAAGAAAAGGTTCAGGCCTTCCCGGCCGACGCCAAAGGGCTGGCCAGCCGTTCCTCCGGGGGGAAGGTCCTCAACGACCTGGCCGCCGGTATCCCGTGGCTGGTCGGCGGTTCGGCCGACCTGGCGCCGTCGAACAACACGTGGCTGAAGCTGCCCGACGCCGGGGAGTGCCTTCCGGGGCAGATCGGCCGCAATATTCACTTCGGCATCCGCGAAAACGCGATGGCGGCGATCACCAACGGCCTGGTTCTTTCCGGGCTTCGCGCTTTCTGCGGGACGTTCTTTGTCTTCTGCGACTACCTCCGTCCGATGATCCGCCTGGCCGCGCTGATGAAGATCCCGACGCTGTTCGTCTTCACGCACGACTCGATCGGGGTCGGCGAGGACGGCCCGACCCACCAGCCGGTCGAGCACCTGGCGGCGCTTCGCGCTATCCCGAACGTTAATGTCTTCCGTCCCGCCGACGCCAACGAGGCCGCCGAGTGCTACAAGGCGGCGATGAAGATCACCGACGGGCCTTCGGTGATGATCCTCTCCCGTCAGAATCTTCCGACGATCGACCGCGGGACGTTCGGTGCCGCCGCGGGCGCCGGCCGCGGCGGTTACGTCGTCTTCGACAGCGGCAAGACCCCCGAGATTCTTCTGATCGCCACCGGGAGCGAGGTTTCGCTGTGCTTGCAGGCCGCCGAACTTCTGGCCGCCGAAGGGCGCGCGGTTCGGGTGGTGAGTATTCCCTGCTGGGAACTGTTCGCCGCGCAGAGCCAACAGTACCGCGATTCGGTCCTCCCGCCGCAGGTGAAGAAGCGCGTCGGTGTCGAGGCGGCCGTCGGCTTCGGCTGGGAGCGTTTCCTCGGCGGTGACGGGAAGTTCGTCGGGATGAGCGGCTTCGGCGCCAGCGCCCCGGCCGGTGTCCTGATGAAGCACTTTGGGCTGAGCGCCGAAGCGATCGCCGCCGCGGCGAAGAACTGAGCCGTTTGCCGTCAGCGGCGCCTTCGCGCGGCGCGGATACCCTCCGCGGCGCGCGAAGGCGTCGGGCTTTCCGTTAAACTTTCTTTATCTTGTCTATTCTAATGTTTGTTCCCCTTTGACCGACTTTTGCCCCGACTTTTTTCCACGGCGGGCAAATAATATGGTATTGTTCTAGAGACCTTTCAAGAGATTTCTTCGTAAAGAGACTATTGCTGCCACGGGGAAAACTCGGCGGGTTAAATCACTTAAGTATAGATATTCACTTACCGGCGGTCGTATGAATTCGATGATCGAGCAGGTCTTTTATTTTCTTCGCAAACGTTCTTCGGCTTTCGCCGTCGAAAAGATACAAAAGAGCTGTCGGGTGCTCCCGATCGACCTGGAAGAGATGCTCTGCTGGGCCGAGTCGCTGCGTCTTCCGGCCGACGGCCGGTTCGACACAATGAACCTTGTCTTCCACCCGCTCCCGAGCGGTCACTTTGCCCTGGGGCGTGTGCGGCAGGTTCGCCGCGCCGACGACGCCGGCGCCGGTCACAAGGCGGCGCGCGGTCTGTACTGCCTTCAGTATTTCATTGTCGATTCCGAGCAGCTCCACCTGTTTGGGAACAACCCGATTCTCCTGTTCCGCCGGACACTGAGCTTAGAGCCGACGGTTCTGAACTACCCGTGCGAGGACCCCGCCGCGGTGACGCTGGCGTCGGACACCTGTTTCTTCGACTCCCGTCAGATGCGCGCGCTGGCCGTTACGCCCGGGGCCGATTCGCTGGCGTATGTGACCGACCAGGTTCTTCATCGGCCGCTGGCCTCGTTCGTCTGCTCGAGCGCTTCTCCCCATATCGTTTCGGGGATACTGAACCTTCTGCCGGTCGACTACCGTCCCGAGGTCTCGTTCGCGCTGGAACTGGATTTCTCCACCGACCGCTGTCTGCGGCTGGCCGGTTTCTCCAAAAAACACCCGATTCCCAAACGGTGGGCCGGTTCACTGATCGACCTTGATTCCCCCCTCGACACGTCAAAACTGGGGGCTTGGTCTTCCTACGCCCGCCGGGCACTGGCGGACAACGGCTTTAGGTTCTTCGAAAAGCGCCTCATTGAGCAGCACCGCGCGATCCGGCGCCGCGCTCTTCAGGGGGAATGCTGGTTCCCCCCCAGCGCCGAGGAGCTCGACGCCGAAGGTCAAAAGAATCTCGAGGCGCTGCGGGTCTGTTTGGCGGAGGGGGTCGAGATCAACGCTCCCACCGGTCCGGACCTGGCCGATGAGCGTGTCTTTAAGATTCGTGTTTCCGGCAGCCAGGCACCTCATCTAACGATCCCCGAGAAACTTCGCCGCTGGCTGCTGGAGGCACGTGCGGACGAAGAGATCTTCTCCGAGACGATCGACGAAAACGGGGAGGAAAAAGGGACCGCCACCGAGTTCCCCAACCCGGAGGAACTTAAAGAGGTGACCGGCGAAAATGGCGAGAAACTCGGCCTTGAGGCGCTGCTTCGCATCGCCGCGGAGCTTTCGCGCCGTGAAAAGACCGAGGACACCGCGACGCCGCAGCCCAAGAACGTCCGTGACGAGCCGCTGTTCGTCTACGAAGGGCAAAACCGACTCTTCTCCCCCTACCAGCGGCTTCTGGCGATTGCTCCGGGCCGTGAAAAAGCGCTTATGGACCTCGACGCGCGGATCGCCGGGGCGCTCGGCGGAGATCGGGCCTCTTTGCTGGAGCTGGCGGCCTTCTGGCGGCAGTTTTCCCAGCTGACCGACGGCGATCTGTTCCGCGCCGCGCAGGAGGAGTACATCCACTATATACGCTCCGTCCTGGTGACGGGAACAGAGCACGTAACCGGCGACGCCCGCGCTTCGATGGCCGCGCTGGATTTGATCGATATTCTCTTGGATAAGAATCTCACCTGACAAAAAAGCCCCCTTAAGCGGGGGCTTTTTTTATCCGCGGCTTCGCGGGCGCGAAGGGGTTATCGGCCTGCCTTGTAAGCCGCGATACGTTTTGCCACGTTCTCTTTGAGGTTGTTGTAATAGAACGTATAGTCGCCGTTGTGGAAGCTCTGCGGGCCGAAGAACTCGGCCCCTGCGGTGGGGTCGGAATCGGCGTTTGTCAGGACCACGCCGCGTTCGGGAACCACCCGCGCGTCCGCGCCGATGCCGCCGATCTGGAACCGGCCGGTTTCCCCGTTGAGCACGAGCGAACCTAAGTTCTCGCTGGCCGGCGCGTAGGTCTGGTCCCGCTTCCAGTTCAGCGGGTTGATGCTGATGGCGCCGGGCAGCACCACCATGTTCGAGGCGTTTTCCTCCACGTTCCTGGGCCCCTCGGTGTTCCAGCTCACGATGACACCCGTGTCGCACGGGCCGGCGGCGAACTTCAGGTGCGGATTGGCCTCGAGATCCTCCTTCGTAATGGAGAAGCCGATGACGTAAGCGGCGACCATGCGCTCATAGTACTCGGGATGCTCCTTGAAGTAATCCCTCAGCAGAAGACTTATTATGCCCGAACCCTGACTGTGGCCGGCGATAATGAACGGGCGCGCGTTGTTGCAGTGCTCGAAGTAGTAATCAAGCGCGGCGGTGATATCGTCGTAAGGAATGCCGGCCAATGCCGCGCGCGGGTCGCCGGTTTTCTTCCCAACCTCTCCCGCGTAGCGCATGCCCGCCTGGCGGTAGTACGGAATGAACAGGTTGGTGGCGTCCTCAAACACGCTGGCCAGAGCCAAGTGGTCGAATTTCACCCCC
Organism: uncultured Planctomycetota bacterium; assembly: GCA_902797455.1. Taxonomy (GTDB): domain Bacteria; phylum Planctomycetota; class Planctomycetia; order Pirellulales; family Thermoguttaceae; genus RUG695. The sequence goes on from CADBTE010000011.1 coordinate 6,786, forward strand.
TCCAGCATCTCGGGGTTGTCGAGCGGGGCGAAATCGGGGTCGCCCTCGCCGGCGGCCATGTATTCCGTCGGGTAGATGAAGAACGTGTCCACCTCTTTGATGATCCCCGGAATCTGGTGCCAGCAGGCCGCCTTGGAATAGTCGGGCGCCTCCGCGGCGATGGGCTTAAACGCGGCACTGGCCTTAAAGGCGGCGACGCGCTTGGCCACGTTGTCCTTAATGTTGTTGTAATAGAGCGTGTAGTCGTCTTCGTGGAAGCTCTCCGGTCCGAAGAAGTCGGTCAGCTCGGCAGGAGCGGATTTGGCGTTGGTCAGCACCACGCCGCGGCCGGGGATCAGCCGCGCGTCCGCGCCGATGTCGCCAATCTCATACTCGCAGGTTTTCTCGTTCAGCACGAGGGAGCCGAGATTCTCGCTGGCCGGCGCGTAAGTGCCGTCGAGCTTCCAGTTCAGCGGATTGATACTGACGGCGTTCGGCAGCACCACGACGTTATGGGCGTTTTCCTCCACGTTCTTGGGCCCCTCGGTGTTCCAGCTGACGATCACCCCCGTATCACACGGACCCGCGGCGAACTTCAGGTGCGGATTGGCTTCGAGGTCCTCCTTTGTGACGGCGAACCCGATCACATAGGCCGCGACCATGCGCT
>CADBTE010000012.1 GCA_902797455.1 uncultured Planctomycetota bacterium
CGAAGCGGTGAAGTTCGCCAAAAAGATCGGCCCGGCGGCGCTGGTCCTCCTGAAGGCGGCGAAGTTCGGCGCCCTGATCACCCTCTTCGGCGCCGCCTGGTGCCTCTGCCGCCTGGTCTTCCTCTTCCAGAGCTGGACCGAAAAGATCCGCCTGCGCGAACGGGCCCGCGCGGGGTTCGAGGCGATGCTGCGAAAGATGCGCGAGGGCATGTCGAAGATCGAGGAGCTCTTCGGCCGCGACTGGAAGCGTATCTTCACTGTCTCGAACATCGAGTCGTGAGCCACGGGGAACGGATACTCATCCGAAGTCGACAACGGCCGTTGGTTTTTGTATGAGGCATAACATGCCGAACGGCTGCCCATTGAGGGCCGAGGGCATACCACCCGCCGGCGCTGCCGGCTATGAGTCCCAACGGGACGAACGGCTGCCCTTGAAATTTTTTAAGGGAATAATGCCCGCCGCGGCTCGCGGCCGCGGCCGGCTATTGCTTTGGGGGTACCCCAATTTTATAATCGACGGCTGAGGGAAACAGCCATTCCCTCGGCCGTCGTTTTTTTTGTCCCCCGCCGCTGTATGAGGTCCCGCGATGCGCTGTTTCCGAGCCCTTGCTTTTGTCCCGCTTCTGCTGTTCGCCTGCTGCCTGCCGGCCGTCGAGTTCACCCTTCCCCCGGTGTGGGAAGACAAGCCCGCCGAGAAGGTCGATTACTTTCCCAATCGAACCTCGCTGTTCGTCTGGCGCAACTGGAATGTCGTCCCGCTGGAAAAAATGGCCGCCCTTCTTCAAACCTCCCCCGAGAAGGTATCGGCGATGGCCGAGCGCCTGGGGCTGGAGCCGTACCGGGAGCCGACCTTTAATCCCGAACGGCTCTATATCACCGTCGTGCGCCGCAACTGGCATATCCTCCCCTACGACCAGATCTGTTTTCTGATCGATAAGACCGCCTCGCAGTTCGCCAACTCGATCATCGAGGACGACTTCCTCTGGGTCAAACTCGGGAGCTTAAAGCCGGCGTGCGAGCCGCTTACCTACGAGGAGCCGACCGAGCGGCAGTGGGAGCGGATCGACCAGATCGGCGCCCTGGTCCGCGCCGAGCGGCCGGTGTTCGACGGCCGGCCGTCTCAGCGGCTCGACTTTATCGACGAGCTTAAAGCCCCCCTTCCCCAGGACGAAATCGTTCCGCGGGCCGACAGCCGGTTCGAGTTCCGCTTCGTCTCGTCGTACTTCGCCCTGTTCGGCGACCCGCTGGCGACCGATACCGACGAAATCTATCCCGAGGGGCTTCTTCAGCGCCTGGCCAACGTCGGCGTCAATGGGGTCTGGCTCCATGTCGTTCTGCGCGATATCGCCCCGGGGAACGACGACTTCCCCGAGTTCGGCGTCGGCTATGAGAAACGCCAAGAGAACCTCCGCCGCCTGGTCGAGCGGGCGAAGAAGTACGGGATCTCGGTCTACCTCTATATGAACGAGCCGCGCGCGATGCAGGAGGCGTTCTTCGAGCATCGGCAGGAGATGGCGGGGGTCACCGGCGGGCAGCGGCTGCGGGCGATCTGCACCTCGACCCCGCAGATCAAAAAGTGGATCGGCGACGCGCTGGCCAATCTCTTTACGAACGTCCCCGGCCTGGGGGGTGTCTTTACGATCACCGCCTCCGAGAACCTCACCACCTGCGCCTCGCACGGCGGCCAGGCCGCCTGCCCCCGCTGCTCAAAACGAACCCACGCCGAAATCATCGCCGAAATCAATTCGGTGATCGCCGAGGGGGTCCACCGCGCCGCGCCCGAGGCGAAGGTGATCGTCTGGGACTGGGGCTGGACCGACGGCCCGGATATTATCAAACTGCTGCCGAAAGACGTCTGGCTTCAGTCGGTGAGCGAATGGTCGCTGGAACTTAACCGCGGCGGCGTTCGGGAGATCGTGGGGGAATATTCCATCTCGGCCGTCGGGCCGGGGCCACGGGCGCTAAACCATTGGGAATGCGCGAAGCGGCGGGGGCTGAAGACCTCGGCGAAGGTGCAGTTCAACACCACCTGGGAGTGCGGCAGCGTCCCCTTTATCCCCGCGATGGACCTGGTGGCGCGGCATTGCCATAACCTCGCCGAAACGGGGGTCGAGGGGATGATGTTGTGCTGGTCGCTCGGCGGCTATCCCTCGCCGAACCTCCAGATTGCTCAGCGGTTCAGCGGCAACGAAATCCCGAGCGTCGACGAGGTACTTGATTCTCTGGCCCAAGAGCGCTACGGTGAGGGGGCTCCCCTGGCCCGCCGGGGCTGGACGGCGCTGTCCGAGGCGTTCCAGCAGTTCCCCTACGACTGCCAGACCATCTACGTGGCGCCGGTCCACGTTGGTCCGGCGAACCCGCTGCGCCTGAGGCCAAGCGGTTTTTCCGCGACGATGGTCGGGATCCCCTTCGACGATCTCAACGCCTGGCGCGGACCCTATCCGCCCGAGGTCTTTATCGATCAGCTGGAAAAGACCGCCGCGGGGTTCGCCCCCGCGATTGAACTGCTCAAACAGGCGCGCGCCTTCGCGCCGGAGGAAACGCGCAAGAGTGTCGATGAGGAAATCCGCTGCGCCGATAACGTGCGGATCAATTACCTTTCCGCGGCGCAGCAGGCGCGGTTCGTTCTGGCCCGCGACGAGTACCTCGGTTCGACCGATCCCCAGCGCCGGGCGGCCCTGGCCGAAACGATGCGCGAAATGGCCCGCCGCGAGACGGCCCTGGCCAAAGAGCTCTACCTCCTGACGCTCGAGGACTCGAAACTCGGCTTCGAGTCGACGAACCAGTACTACTATCTTCCGAACGACCTGATCGAAAAGATTATCTGCGACCAGTGGGTGATTGATACTCTGGCGCGGGAGTGACGCCGCGAGCCGCGGCGGGCGGTATGCCCTTGAAAAATGCCGGGGCAGCCGGCGCGGCACGTTGTGCCTCAGATAATTCGGGGGCGGCTGCCCCCCGTTCCCCTGCTTGCCCCCCCTCCCCCCGAAGGGGGGCGATCACCGCTGGGCTTGACCGGGAAGCAGTGTTAGTTTGCCCCCCCAAGCCCCCCCATTACGGGGGGGTGTGCAGTGCTTGTCACCCCTCCCATCCCCCCCTTAGGGGGGGCGTATTCCCCCTGGCGGTTCTAGGGGGCGCTGGCTGTTCGGTGTTGGTGTGTTTTGGCGTGTTGGCTGTTCTGCTGTTGGCTGACGAGGGTGTGGCGCCGATGTGACCGAGGGCGCTGGGTTTACGGGGGCGGCTGCCCCCCGTTCCCCCGCTTGCCCCCCCTCCCCCCGAAGGGGGGCGATTGCAGTGTTAGCTGGTGACATCCTGCAAGTAGGGTGCGGGCTTGGTAATATGACCGTTAAACGGCGTAGGATGATGAGTCGGCTATTTGAGATCGCCAGCAGATGTCACAAGGGGGGGCGGCCTGGTTCACGGAATTCTCGCTTCGAGAATTTCGTGAACCAGTTCCTCGGGCGTCTTGTCGTCGGTGGCCAGCGTCAGGTCGGCTAGTTCCTTGTAGTACCCCCGGCGGCGATCCAGCATCGCGCGGATCTCCTCTTCGGGGGGAAGCGCCGTTAAGGCCGGGCGGGTTTGGTCGTTTCGGGCGTCGGCCGTCATTCGGCGGAGGATCGTCCGCGGCTGGGCCGTCAGCAGGACGCTCAGCGCGCCGGAGGCGCGGATCGCGCGGCGGTTCTCCTCCCGCGCGGGGATCCCGCCCCCGGTCGCCAGAACACAGCCGCCCGGCCGCCGCAGCAGACGAATCAGAACCTCGGTCTCTTTGCGCCGAAAGTACTCCTCGCCGCTGTCGGCGAAGATTTCCGCGATCGTCCTCCCCTCCTCGGCGGCGATCACCTCGTCGGTATCGAACATCTCCAGTCCCAGCGCCCGCGAAAGCAGACGCGCCACGGTCGTCTTGCCGCAGGCGCGGTAGCCGATCAGGCAGTATCGGCGGGGATTGCTTTCCATCGTGTTTCTTTCCCGATTTCTCTACAGCGCGCCGGCCGGTTCCCCGCCGACCGAGGCCGCCTCGGCTTTGCGGTACCCTAAAGAACGAACCACCTCGAGGATCTCCCCGCAGGTCGGAAACTTGCGGCCAGACTCATGTTTGTACCGATCCAGCGCGTTCATGAACTCGATCTCGTCGCCGGAATAGTCCCGCTCGCAGGTGGTCGGGTCGACCCGGCGGCGGCGGCCGCCGAATGAGGTTTTCTTTTTCGTTTTGCAGTTCTTCGCGCCGCTGTTTTCCATGATATTCTCCCCGCGTTAAAAAAGCCAATAATGCCAATTATCAATTCCGGGCCGCTGATCTGTTCCGGTTCCCGGATACCCCTTGTATCGGCCCGGACGCTAAAGTATACAAGATAAATAATCCGCGCGGAGAAAAAAAGATAAAAAACCTTCATAAACTTTGCCGAACACAGCGGTTTTAACGATTGCCCCGCCGAACAATCCGCCGGCCCTTAAGTTACCGGCTCGACAGCTTCCGGGCGTGGCTCTTGCGGGCCCACTGCTCGAAGTGCGCCTTGTAGGCGCGTTTGTAGTCGGGCATCTCCTCTTTGAGCAGCGCCGTCATCGGCGTGCTCTTTTGAATCTCGGCGGCTCGGGCCGCCGTCATTCCGACACGGTTCTCGGGCCGCAGCGAATACAGATACCGTCCCAGCAGCCGCTGGGTCTCGGGAGAATAGTGAATCAAAAAGTGCGTCCACGCCCAGGCGTCGCGATACTGATCGGGACCGATCTGATCCATCTTCGTCATCTTTTCCAAGCGGGCCAGCGACGGGATCGGGACCAAAAAGGACGAGGCGCGGTTGGCCACCGGGTCGAGGAACGGGTTCTGAGTCGCCCGGTCCCCGCGGGGGGTCTCGAAATATTTGGCGAGTCCCTCGTCGAGCCAGATCGGAACATACCGCAGCGACGCGTTGAGGATGGCGTGCGTCATCTCGTGCCGCAGGTTGACGATCAGCCGGTCGTCGACCTGAAGAAACAAGATCCCCGGCCCCCTGTCTTTGATGTATAAAGCCGGCCGGTTGGTCGGCGCCTGGGGGAAGACCTCGCGCAGGAAGGCGGCGTACGACTCGCGGCGGGCGAACAGGCACAGGCCGATCTTCTCGTTCGGGCGCGGGACCCCAAGGTAATCGATCAGGTCGGTCTGAAGGTCGAGGATCTCGGTCTCGAACGCCTCGATATTCGAGACGGGGAAATCGGACTCGCAGACCACCACCCCGAACCGCCGGCAGTAGGCCAGCCGGTCGGGGAACGACGGGGCGAACCGGGGATCGGCCTGGGTCTGGGAGGTATCGGCCCGAGAGACCGCCGGGGGAAGGTCATTCCGGGGGGCCGCCGCCGGGGGAAGCGCGTCCGCGGCGGGACCGGGAAGCGCCGCCGGCGCGCCGCGTGTCCCGGACTCGGCGAGGGTCCCGGGCGGGACGAACCGCGGACCGGACGCGGAAGGTTCTTCGGCCGGCGCGCTTGGAAACAGAAAGCCCGCGCCGAGCAAAACCGCGGCCGTCAGCCGCCAAAGCGATTCAGCGCGTCGGCGCGGACGTGAGGTTGGCGGATATTTTCGATCGGCGCGCATCATTAAGTGCTTTTGTGTTTGTTCGGTGCTTTTTGTTCGGTACTGACAGGGGGATGCTCACGAAAAAACCGGCGGCGTTTTCAGTATCGATGGATCCGCCGCAGTAAAACGTAGCCGGCGATCCCCAAGGCCGCGTTCCCCGCCCAGCAGGCGGACGAGGGGAGCGTTCCCTCTTTGGCGGCGTTGAGCCCCGCCATAAACAGCGGGTAGTAGGTCATCAATATGGGGACGAAACAGGCGAAGAAGCAGATAAACGGCTCCGATCGATTCAGCCAGATCGCCACGGGAATCCCCACCCAGGCGAAGAAGAAGCAGGAAAAACCGGAGGAGAATCGGCGGGGCCGCCCCAGCTTGCAGCGGATAATCTGCCTGTCGAGCTGATACTCCAGATCGCGAAGCTCCACCCAGCGGCTGCTTCCGGCGACTTGCGGGTCGCCGGCGGCCAGAGAAAAGACGGCCTGCGCCGCCAGCTTTCGGCGGGCGCTTTGTTTTTCGGCCTCGATTCCGCGGATCACCTTGGGGATATCCGCCAGCGACGGGTCCCCCTCGTCGATGCTCAGGCCGAACTGATCCAGCGGAAGATCGAAGGTCATCGGCTGCGGAAACAGCCCGAGCCCCTTGGCGTTCTTGTAGATCACGTTCGTCAGCTGGATCCGCATCATAGGTACTTCCTGATCGTGGAGAACCGTCAGGCGGCCGTATTCGGCCGACCCGTCGCCGGGAAATCTCTTCCCGGAAAAGGAGGGCTGAACCAGCGTCCCGTCGGGCATCACCCCCGAGACCGAAAGGGTGACATTTCCATCCGGGTCCGAAAAACGGCCGTCCGAGGCGAGCTTGCCGATTAACATCGACTCGGCCCCTTCGACGATCGCCTCGGACATCTTGGTGAATCCCCAGGAGTAGGCGACATCGTTCACCCAGACGGCGAAGACACTGACGATCAGCGCGAAGATCCAGGTCGGGTAAAAGAGTTTCCATGGGGAAACCCCCATCGCCTTTAAGGCGATCAGCTCGTTCGATCCGGCCAGTTTGCCGAAGGTCAGCGAGACCGCCAGAAGAATCGACACCGGAATCGCGATCATCCCGACCTGCGGGAGCACGTAAGGGGTCAGCCGCGCCGCGGCGTACAGAGGCAGCCCCTGGGTGATCGTCACCTGCGAAATGAGGCCGGCGACACCGAGCCCCACGATCGTCAGCGACGACGCGACGAAATAAAACAGCACCTGCCGGAGGATATACCGCGTGATGATCTTCATGGTGCCGCAGTATTCCGTTTTTCGGGGAGGGTGTCAAGCCAAAAAGAGGGGCGCGGCGGTTTTCTACACAGGGGTCTTGGCGCTTTCGCCCGGGATCTCGCGGACGTACCGCGGGACCAGATAACCGGGGAGAAGGGCGCGAAGCTCTTCGACGATCCGGCGCCCTTCGGCCGGGTCGACCTCGAAGTGGGCCGCCCCGGCGACGCGGTCGAGCTGGTGAAGGTAGTAGGGGAGAACCCCATACGGGAAAAGCCGCTCGTAAAGGTCGGCCAAGACCCGAGAGCTGTCGTTGATCCCGCGCAGCAGAACCGTCTGAACAAAAAGATGCACTCCCAGCGACCGAAGCCGCAGCAGGCGCCGAAGCGCCTCGTCGCTGACCTCGCCGGGGTGATTGATGTGAAAGACAAAGACCCGCTGTTTCCCCCGCCAAAGATCGGGCGACCACAGGGAAAAGAACGCCTCGTCGGCCTCGTTCGGGAGGAGAATCACCCGGCGCGTGTGGACGCGAACCCTATTCACATAGGGGAGCTCTTTGATATAATAAAGAAGTGCCTTTAGCCAGCCCGGCTCAAGCCCAAGAGGGTCCCCTCCGCTTAAGATGATTTCGCTCACCGACCGGTCGTTTTTGACCGCCCAGAGCGCCTCTTCGGCGGCGGTCAGCGACCTCGGCGCCTCGCCGCGGTAGTGCCGCCGAAAGCAAAAACGACAGTTGGCCGCGCACGCGCCGGGGCAGACCACCAGCGCGCGGCCGGCGTACTTGCGCAAAACGGCGGGGGTATTTTTCCCCCGTTCCCCGAGCGGGTCTTCCACGAACCCCTCGGCCGAAAGACACTCCTCGGCGCTGGGAAGGAACTGCCGCAAGACCGGGTCGTTCGGGTCGCCCGGCGCGATCCGCGCCAAAAGCGTCTCGGGAATCGCCAGCGGGTACCGCGCCGCGGCCTCGGCGCTGGCCGCCTCCCTCGGCAAGGCAAGCCGCCGGGTCAGCTCCCGGCAGTCGGTAATCACCCTCACCGCGGGGCGCGCGGCGGGTGTTTCCGCCGGCTCCTCGGCGCCGGTGGGTATCGCGGGTCTGCCGGGTATCACGGGTTTGCCGGGTATCATGGCTTTCGGCTCTGACAAACAAGGCCAGCGAACAGCCGTTTGGCCGGTCGCGTTTTGGCCGATATCGGAATTTCAATCGGAATTTTACAACCGCTTCCAAAACAAAAACCACCCGGTGACGGGTGGTGGGGAGAGATTTCACGTGTCATCTTACAACACCAGTGATTTTCGTAAAGGACTGAAGGTTCAAATCGACGGCGATCCGTTCATCATGACCGAGTGCAACTTCGTCAAGCCGGGAAAAGGCCAGGCGCTGTACAAGTGCAAGCTCCGCAACCTGGTCCGCGGGACGATGCTCGACCGAACCTACAAAAGCGGCGATGAGCTCGAGGCGGCCGATATTCACGAGACCGACACCACCTTCCTCTACGAGCAGGCCGGAACCTGGATCTTCATGGAATCGGCGACCTTCGAGCAGTACGAGCTCTCGACCGAGCAGGTGGCCGACGCGGCCAAGTATCTCCTCCCCGATATGCCGTGTAAGATGATGCTTTTCAACAACAACCCGATCGGGATCACCCCGCCGAACCATGTGGTCCTCAAGGTCGAGTACACCGAACCGGCGGTCCGCGGCAATACCGCGACCAACGTCACCAAGCCGGCCCGCCTGGAGACCGGCGCCGAGATCATCGTCCCGAACTTCATCGAGGTCGGCGAGGTCATTAAGGTCGACACCCGTACCAACGAATACATCGAGCGTGTTAAGTAGCAGCCGCCGGCGCGTTAAGTGACGGCCGCCCATGAAGGGCGCGCCGCAGAATAGAAAAAATTGGTGACAAGCGTGAAAAATACATGGAGCAAAGAACACGAGGGTATTTCGGTCCTCGACTGTACCATTCGTGACGGCGGTCTGGTCAACGACCATCTCTTCGGCGACAACTTCGTCCGAGCGGTCTATAACTGCTGCGTCGCGGCCGGGGTCGACTATATGGAGATCGGCTACAAAAACGCCCCGGAATTTTTCTCCCCCGAGAAGTTCGGCCCGTGGCGCTTCTGCCGTGAGGAAGATATCCGCCGGATTGTCGGCGACAACAAGACCGATTTAAAGCTCTCGTGCATGATCGACGCGGGAAAGTCGAACATCTTCCGTGATCTTCTCCCCAAGAAAGACAGCGTCTTAGAGGTGGTTCGCATCGCGTTCTACGCCCACCAGACCGACGAGGCGATGGATATGATCGCCGACGCCGCCGAGAAGGGCTACGACGTCTGGGCCAATATGATGGCGGTCACCGATCTGTCCGACCGGGTCATCGACGACGCGCTGGAGGCGATGGTCGGCACCAAATCTTCCACCGTCACCATCGTCGACAGCTACGGCTCTCTGGTCCCCGAGCAGACCGAGTACCTCACCAAGAAGTACCTCAACGCCGCCCGCGCCACCGGCAAGACGGTGGCGATCCACGCGCACAACAACCAGCAGCTGGCCTTCGCCAACTCGATCGAGTCGATCAAGGCCGGCGCCGCCAAGGTCGACGTCACCATCGGCGGTCTGGGGCGCGCCGCGGGGAACTGCCCGATGGAGCTGTTCCTCGGCTTTTTGAACAACCCGAAGTACAAGCTGCGCCCGGTCTATCAGTGCCTGGAAGAGCAGTTTATTCCGCTGGCTCAGCAGATCGAGTGGGGGCCCTTCCCCGAATACATCATCACCGGCCAGTTTAATCAGCACCCCCGCGCGGGGATCGCCGCGCGCGAATCGCAAATGCGCAACAAGTTCTCCGCCTTCTACGATTCTCTGGCCGGCGGCAGCGGCAAATAAACCGGCGAAGTCATCCGCCAAAGAAAACCGTTCTTTTTCCGCAGCTCGCCCGAGAAGGCGCGTTCGGAGGCCGGGAAAAAGCGCCCCCGCCCTTTTTCCCGGCCGTTTTTTTTATCGGGAAAAACCTTCCCCCGTCCTCAAAACAAGCGCGAACAACATACGATGACCGAAAGCAGCAGCCCCCAAAACAGCGGCCCTCAAAACAGCGGCAAGCCGGCCGTCAGACGGATCGAGCCGAGAACCCTCAAGGGGTTCCGCGACTTCACCCCCGATATGATGATCCCTCGCGAGACACTGATCGACCGGGTCAAGCGGGTCTACCGCGGATACGGTTTCTCGCCGATCGACACGCCGGTGCTGGAATACCTCGAAATCCTCACCGGCAAAGGCAGCGACGAAACCGACAAGCAGCTGTACCGCTTCACCGACTCGGGAGGCCGCCAGGTCGGGATGCGGTTCGACCTGACCGTCCCCTTCGCCCGCTTCTCGGCGCAGCACATCGGCCGGCTCGGGACGCCGTTTAAACGGTACCATATCGCGAAGGTGTGGCGCGGCGAGAACACCCAGGCGGGCCGCTACCGCGAGTTTATGCAGTGCGATTTCGACACCATCGGGACGACCAGCGTCTTGTCCGACGCCGAGACGGCCCTGGTGATCAACGATATCCTCCAGCAGGTGAACTTAAAAAGCGACGAACCGTTCACCGACTTCACCGTTCACCTCAACAGCCGGAAGATCCTCACCGGGCTTCTGGAGAAGATCGGCCTGGCCGACAAGACGATCCCGGTCCTTCGGGCCCTCGACAAATTAGCGAAAATCGGTCCCGAGAAAGTCGCCGAAGAGATGATCTCCCAGGGAGGCGCCACCGAGGCGCAGGCCGCCTCGATTTTGGAACTGGCGTCGATATCCGAGGGGACTTCCGCCGAAAAGCTCGCGGCGCTCGAAAAGCTTCTCGCCGGGAACGATCGCGGCCTGGAAGGGGTGCAAGATCTCAAAACCATCTTCGAAATCGCCGCGGCCAGCGGTGTTCCCGAGGGGCGCTTCACCGTCGACCTCACCATCGCCCGGGGGCTGGACTACTACACCGCGACGGTCTTCGAGACCTTCCTCAACAAGCTCCCGCAGCTCGGCTCGGTCGCCAGCGGCGGCCGCTACGACAATCTGGCGGAACTTTACACCAGCGAGAAGCTCCCCGGGGTCGGCGCCTCGCTGGGGCTCGACCGCCTCTTCGCCGGCCTGGAAGAGCTGGCGATGCTTCCCGAGACGTTCTCCGCGGTCAAGGTCTTTATCCCGCTGTTCGACCCGGCGCTGGCGGCCGACTATTTCGCGATCGCCGCCGAACTGCGCCGCGCCGGCATCGGCGCGGAACTCTACCCGGAGCCGAAGAAACTCGGCGCCCAGCTGAAGTACGCCGACCGGCGCGGTTTTACCGCCGCGCTGATCTGCGGCGAAGACGAGAAGGCACGAGGCGCGGTGGTCGTTAAGAACCTCAAAACCCGGGAGCAGACCGAAGTCGCTGTTTCGCATCTGGCCGAGGCGCTTAAGGGGCTGTAAATGAAAATTCTCCTGGCCTCCCCGCGAGGTTTCTGCGCCGGGGTCAAGCGCGCGGTCCGCGCCCTGGACGAGGCGCTGGCCGCCGGAAGCGGTCCGATCTGGGCGCTTCACGAAATCGTGCACAACGCCTCGGTCGTGGAGCGTTTTCGCCGCAGGGGGGTCCGCTTCGTCGATTCGCTCGAGGAAATCCCCGACCGCGCGGTCGTCCTGTTTTCGGCGCACGGGGTCGCTCCCAAGGTGCGAGAAAAGGCGCTGGCCAGGGGGCTGACCGTCATCGACGCGGCCTGCCCGCTGGTGGAGCGGGTTCACCGCCTGGCCCGCCGCTTCGCCGAGGAGGGGTATCACATTCTCTATATCGGGCACCGGGGACACCAAGAGGTGATCGGCACCCTGGGAGAGGCGCCGGGGAGTATCACCCTGGTCGCCTCGGCCGACGATGTCCCGAACGTTTCTCCCCCCGCCGATCGTCCGCTGACGGTCCTGATGCAGACGACCCTGTCGTTCGCCGAGGCCGAAAGAATCGCCTCGGCGCTGCGGGAACGATTTCCCAATCTTACGATCCCCTCCGACGCGGGGATCTGCTTCGCCACCCGGCACCGGCAAGAGGCGGTCAAGACGCTTCTGCCCGAATCCGACGCCGTGGTGGTGGTCGGCAGCGCCAACAGCTCCAACTCGCGCCGGCTCGCCGAGCTCCCTGTGGCGGCGGGGAAACGCTCCCTGCTGATCGACTCGGCGGCCGATTTGAGGCAAAGCGATTTTTCCGCCGGCGACACCGTCCTTCTCACCGCCGGGGCCAGCGCCCCCGAGGACCTCGTGGAAGAATGCCTCGGCTGGTTCCGCGCCAGGTTCGGCGCCGAGGTCCAAGAGCGGACCGTCTTCGACGAGCGGACCGCGTTCCGGCCGGTGGTCATCCCCCCCGGCGCCATTACCCCCGGCGCCATTACCCCGGGGAAAATACAATAGTAATCAACAAAGAACTCTCAGCACGATCAAGCGAAAGGAAGAGCTATGCAGATTTGGCCCGCCATCGATATCCGCGCAGGGAAGTGTGTCCGCCTCTGCCAGGGGGATTACGGCCGCGAGACGATCTACGGAGACTCCCCCGCCGATATGGCTCAATATTGGGTATCGCTCGGCGCCCGGCGGCTGCACCTGGTCGATTTGGACGGCGCCAAGTCGGGCAATAGCGACAACTTCGAGGCGGTCGCCGAGATCACCCGCCGGGTCTCGATCCCCTGCGAGCTGGGGGGAGGGATCCGCAGCGAAGAGACGATCCGCCGTCTTCTCGACGCCGGGGTCCATCGCCTGGTCATCGGGACCCTGGCGCTGAAGCGGCCGCAGTGGTTCCGTGAAATGGCGCTGAAGTTCCCCAAGCGCCTCGTTTTGGGGATCGACGCGCGCGGCGGCATGGTCGCCACCGACGGCTGGCTGGAAACCAGCGCCACCCCCGCGGTCGAGCTGGCGCGCCGGTTCGACGACCTTCCCTTAGCCGCGCTGGTCTACACCGACATCGCCACCGACGGGATGATGAAGGGGCCCAACTTCGCCGAGATGAAAACGATGATGAAGGCCTCCTCCATCCCGATCGTCGCTTCCGGCGGCGTGACCAAGATCGACGATGTCCGCCGCCTGGCCGAAGACGGGCTGCCGGCGTGCATCATCGGGCGGGCGCTCTACGAAAAGACGATCGAGCTGGCCGACGCGCTGGTCTACGACGACGAGAACTGAGCGAAGACGAATATGCCCCGCTGGAAAGCTTTCCTTCCAAGCCCCTTTGTCACCGCGCTGTTCGTCTCGATCTTCCTGGCCTGGTGCTGGCCCCCGCTGGGGAGCGGCCGCGGGCCGGTATCGCTTTCGTCGCTGGCGCATTGGGGCATTTCCGTGATTTTCTTCTTCTACGGGCTGCGGCTCGACGGGGAAAAGCTGCGCGCCGGGCTGTCGAACATCCCGCTGCACGCGCTCACCCAAGGGGCGGTGTTTATTCTCTTTCCGCTGATCCTCCTGGCGGTCACGCTGCCGACCGGGCTGATCGACCGGTCCGACCCGTTCGGGTCAATTCCCTCGGCGCTGTGGCTCGGAACCTTCTTTTTGGCCGCCCTTCCGTCGACCGTCTCCTCGTCGGTGGTGATGGTCAATATCGCCCGCGGCAATCTGCCGGCGGCGATCTTTAACGCCAGTTTGTCGAGTTTGGCGGGGGTCTTTATCACCCCGCTGTGGATGCGGGTCTATATCAACGCCTCCACCGGCGGAACAGAACTGCTCTCGACGATCGTTTCGCTCGTCGCTCAGGTTCTGCTTCCCGTGGGACTGGGGCTGGCGCTGAACAAGCGCCTGGGGTGGTTCTCGAAAAAGTACGACCAGGCGCTGCGCCTTTTCGACCAGTCGGTGATCCTCCTGATCGTCTACACCTCGTTCTGCCGCTCGTTCGCCGAGGATATGTTCGCGGGGCTGACCTTTGCCCAGCTGGCGGTCCTGTCGGCCGGGATGATCGCGCTGTTCTTCACCGTCTACGGGATCATCGCCGCGGCCGCGTCGCTGCTGAAGTTCAACCGGGAAGATAAAATCACCGCCCTTTACTGCGGGTCGAAAAAGTCGCTCGTCCATGGGACGGTGATGTCGGCGCTGCTGCTGTGCGACCCGAAATTGGCGGGGATCTTGATCCTCCCGACGATGATCTACCACGCCCTGCAGCTGCTGATCGTCGGGATCCTGGCCGCCGGCGAGGCGAGAAAGGTTTCTTCCGGCGGCGCCTCCCCCGCACAGCAGCGCCGGTGTGTTTGAAACACCCTGTTCCTTCCTGTATAATAGGTTCCCGTGTCATGTGAACCACTGCCGATAGCAGGAAAAAAATGCCCTCGCTGTTCGATTCCGAAGAGAAGAAAAACCGCTTCGCGGCGCTGCCGCTGGCGGCTCGAATGCGCCCCAATACCCTGGAGGAGTTCGTGGGGCAGCGCCATTTCCTCGCCGAGGGAAAACTTCTGCGCCGCCTGGTGGCCGCCGACCGGATCGGCTCGGTCATCTTCTGCGGCCCGCCGGGGACCGGCAAGACAACCCTGGCCTACCTGCTGGCGCGCCAGAGCCGTTCGATTTTCAAACAGTTAAGCGCCGTTTCCGACGGGGTCAAAGCCCTGCGCGAGATCTTAACGGCCGCCCGAGAGCGGCTGTCGGTCGACCGGACGCGGACGCTTTTGTTCATCGACGAGATCCACCGCTTCAACAAAGCGCAGCAGGACGTTCTCCTCCCCGAGGTGGAACAGGGGGTCGTCACCTTGGTCGGCGCGACAACCGAAAACCCCTTTTTTACCATCAACAACGCGCTTTTGAGCCGCAGCCGGATCTTTCAGTTTGAGCCGCTCGGGGAGGACGATATCAAAACGCTGCTGCGCCGCGCCGCGGCCAACCGCGAGCGGGGGCTGGGGCAGTACCGCGTTCACCTCCACGAGGACGCGCTCCAGTGGCTGGCGGCGGTGAGCGACGGCGACGCCCGCCGGGCGCTGTCGACCCTGGAGATCGGGGTTCTCTCCTCGCTGGACGAGAACAACCCCGAGGCGGTCGTCGAGTTCACCAGGCAGCTGGCGGCCGAGTCGATGCAGCGGCGGATCGTCGGCGGCGACCGCGACGGCGATATCCACTACGACACCATCAGCGCCCTGATCAAAAGTATCCGCGGCAGCGACCCCGACGCGGCCGTCTATTGGCTGGCGCGTCTGCTCGAAGGGGGAGAGGAAGTCCGATTTCTCGCCCGGCGGCTGGTGATCCTCGCCAGTGAGGACGTCGGCAACGCCGACCCCCACGCCCTTCCCCTGGCGGTCGCCTGCGCCCAGGCGTGCGAGCTGGTCGGGCTTCCCGAATGTCAGCTGAACCTCTCTCAGACGGTCACCTACCTGGCCTGCGCGCCGAAGTCGAACGCCTCGACGACCGCCATTTTCGGCGCCCGGGACGATATCCGCGGCGGGCGGATCCTCCCGGTCCCCAAGATGCTGCGCGACGCGCACTACCCCGGCAGCGAGCAGTTCGGCCACACCGGGTACAAGTACGCCCACGACTACGAGGGGGGGATCGTCGCGGCCGATTACCTGGGGGTCGACCGCGAGTATTACACCCCGACCGACCGGGGGTTCGAACGACAGATCGCGCGGCGGCTGGAAAAAATCCGCGCCGTTTTGCGCCAGGCCAAGCAGCCCGGGGAAACGCCCCCCGAAGCGGCCCCCCCCGAGGGGGAGAATACCGCCGCCCCCGAGGAGCCGGCAAAAGAACAACAGCCAGCGCGGCAAGCACAGCCCCCCGGCCCCGAAGAGAAAAAACCGCCCGAAGAGAAAAAACCAAAAGCCCCGCGCCCCCGCCGCGCCAGGGAAAAAGACCAGGACAAATAACCACATTACAAATTTAATATTTTCCGGCAATTAACCACCTTCCAGCAATAAGGAACCTTCGCGCTATGTCCCAGCCGTCCGAGAAGCCGTCTATCGTCGTCGTAGGAAGTTCAAACACCGATATGGTCATCAAGGCCGATCATCTTCCCGTCCCGGGAGAGACCATCCTGGGGGGGGAATTTATGATGGCCGCCGGCGGCAAGGGGGCCAATCAGGCGGTCGCCGCCGCCCGGCTCGGGGGCCGGGTCACCTTGGTCTCGCGGGTCGGGAACGACTCCCTCGGAGAGCAGGCGATCGCCGGCTATCAGGCCGAGGGGATCGATACCTCGCTGATCCAGCGCGATGAAAAACCGACCGGCGTGGCGCTGATCCTCGTCGACAACAAGGGGCAGAACGTCATCTCGGTCGCCCCCGGCGCGAACTACCGCCTTTCCCCGGCCGACGCCGACCGCGCCGAAGAGGTGATTGCCCAAGCGAAGATGGTCGTCGTCCAGCTCGAAACACCGCTGGACACCATCGAGCGCACGGCGAAGATCGCCGCGCGCCACGGCGTTCCGGTCATTCTCGACCCGGCCCCGGCGCCCAGCCAGCCGCTCAGCGACGAGCTTTTGGCCAGCATCACCTACATCAAGCCAAACCAGACCGAGGCCTCGCGCCTGACGGGGATCGACGTGGTCGATGAAAAAAGCGCCCAGCAGGCCGCCGAGGTTCTTCTGGCCAAGGGGCTGCGCGGGGTGATCGTCACGCTGGGGGCCGCCGGGGCTTTGGTCGTCCCGGCCGGGGAACAGGCGCGGCTGCTCCCGTCGAAAAAGGTCGACGCGGTCGACGCCACCGCGGCCGGGGACTGCTTCTGCGGCGCGATGGCGGTCGCCCTGGCCGAAGGAAAATCGCTCCTCGAGGCGGCCCGCTTCGCCATCGACGCGGCGGCGATCAGCGTCACCCGCATGGGGGCCCAGCCGTCGCTTCCCTGCGCCCGGGAGCTGGAAGAGCGCTAGAGCGCTGGAGCGCCGCTGCAAAAAAAGCGCCGCCGGAAAAACTTTTGCCCCGCGCCCCATGGGGAAGAACACTTCTTTTTCGTTGGGCGCGGGGTATAATCTCCCCGGGGTATGGCGCGTCCCTTTTCAAGAACGTCAAACATCCCGCGCCGGCCCGCCCACACGGCCGCAAAGCATCGGAGGTTAAGATATGCCTGTGTCAGAACGATTCCAAGAGGTTCCACCGCAGTGGAAACGTCAGCATCTTTTAGGCCTCGAGGGGCTTTCGGCCGAAGAGCTGACCCTTCTGCTTGACTACGCCCAGAGCTTCCGAGACGAGATTCTCACCGCCGAGGGGACCAACCGCAAAATCCCTCTGCTCGGCGGCAAGGCGATCGTGAATCTTTTCTTTGAGAATTCCACCCGCACCCGAACCAGTTTTTCTCTGGCGGGCCGCCGTCTGGGGGCCGATGTGATCGAGTTTTCGGCCGGTACCAGTTCCCTCTCCAAGGGGGAGACGATCATCGACACGGCGCGCAATATCCAGGCGATGGGGGTCGACGCCTTCGTGATTCGCCACAACTGCCCCGGCGCCCCGCAGCTGGTCGCCGGCGCGCTGGGGGGCTGCTCGATCTTAAACGCCGGCGACGGCACCCACGAGCACCCGACGCAGGCGCTTTTGGATATGCTCACCATTCGCCAGCGCTTCGGCCGCATCGAGGGGCTGACGGTGGCGCTGGTCGGCGATATCGCCCACAGCCGGGTCGCCCGCTCGAATATCCGGGGGCTCAAGACCCTCGGGGCGAACGTGATCGTCTGCGGTCCGTCGACCTTGGTCGCCAGCCAGTGGGAAGAGCTCGGCGTGGAGGTCAGCTATTCCCTGGACGCCATCCTGCCGCGGGTCAACGTCTTTAACCTCCTTCGGATTCAATTCGAGCGGCAGGTGGTGCGCCCCTTCCCCTCGATCCGCGA
>CADBTE010000013.1 GCA_902797455.1 uncultured Planctomycetota bacterium
CAGATACGCGCCGGGATCGAGGCGCTTCCGACCCAGCGGCCGCACACGACACAGTTGTTGATCTTGCTGCCGAACGAGCATTGCGAACAGAGCTTCGCCGGCAGCTGGACGAAGCCGTTTCCCTCGAGGATGAAGCAATCGAAGACGCCGCTGGTCTCGGCCGCCTCGACCGCGGCGCTGCCGCCGCACAGCCCTTCGCCCTCGTGCGCCATGGCCGCCGAACAAAAGGCCGCCAGGACCAGCGCCGTCACAACCCATCTTCCCTTCATAGTCTTTCCCCCCTTATAAATGTCTTCATTGTCTGAAAGAATCGCGATGCCGAACACTCACTTGTTCTCGTGCTCTTGGCTCCACTGCCGAAACGCCTCTTGGCCGACGGGGAGGTTGTCGACCAGGGGAAAGTCAACCCCCAGGTCAAAGAGCTCTTTCATCTCCTTCGGGTCGTTGGTCCCGAAGTAGTTGATCCGGATACCCGCGGCCTTCAGCCGAGCGATCTGCTGCGGCGGCGGATGGCCTCCGGCCAGCTGGATAAACTGCGCCTTCGTCTTGATGGTACGGTCGATGTAGGCGTCGCTCCCCCCCTGGCGCTCCATGTTGCAGATCAGAAACTCGGGGTAGCGCGCGTGAACCGCCTCGGCGTCACGGACATCGCAGGCCAAAAACGCGTGCCCCATTCGCCCCTGCTCGGCAATAATATCGGCCACTTCCAGCGAAATCTTCTCCCCCAGTTCCCCTCCGGGCTTCACGTGGATATTCAGCCAGATCGTCTTCGGGATCACCTCCAGCGCCTCCTCCAGCGTCGGGATCTTCGTCCCGGCGAACTGTTCCCCCTTCCACGCGCCGAAATCCAGAGCCCGCGCCTGGTCGAACGTCAGGTCCCTCAGCTTCCCCTTGCCGTTGCTGGTGCGGTCGACCGTCGAATCGTGGAGGATCAGAATTTTCCCGTCTTTGGTGTAGTCAACATCCAGCTCGATCATCGCCGCGTTCTGGCGGACCGACTCGGCGAAGGCCGGGACGGTGTTCTCCGGGCACTGTGTCTGCGCCCCGCGGTGAGAACAGATCCCCCGGTCGGGGAGTTTGATTTCACTGCCGTCCTCGGCAAAAGCCAGCGCGCAGGAGAGCGCCGTCACAACAGCCGACAAAGCGGCATGGAAATACCTCATCGTCATAACGTTCCTTTCTCTTGGGGATCGCGGCTAAAAGACGCGTCCAACCAAACGCTTACTTATTCTCATGCTCTTGGTTCCACTGCCGAAGCGCCTCTTGGCCGACAGGAAGATCATCGACCAGGGGGAAATCGACCCCCAGATCGAAAAGCTCTTTGATCTCGCTGAGGTCATTGCTCCCGAAGTAGTTGATCCGGACACCGGCGGCCTTCAGCCGGGCAATCTGCTGAGGCGTCGGATGGGTTCGGACCAGCTGGATAAACTGCGCCTTCGACTCAATCGTACAGTCGATATAAGCATCCCCCTCCCGGCTGTCCCAATTCTGATGCTCCATATTACAGATCAGGAACTCGGGGTAGCGCGCGTGAACCGCCTCGGCTTCCCGGATATTGCAGGCCAAAAACGCGTGCCCCATACGCCCTTGCCTGGCGATGATATCGGCCACCTCCAGCGAGATTTTCACTCCCAGGTCTCCCCCGGCCTTCACATGGATGTTCAGCCAGATCGTCTTCGGGATCACCTCCAGCGCTTCCTCCAGCGTCGGGATCTTCGTCCCGGCGAACTGTTCCCCCTTCCACGCGCCGAAATCCAGGGCCCGCGCCTGGTCGAACGTCAGATCCCCCAGTTTTCCTTTGCCGTTGCTGGTCCGATCGACCGTCTGATCGTGAAGAAGGAGTATCTTCCCGTCTTTGGTGTAGTCGACATCCAGCTCGATCATCGCCGCGTTCTGGCGAACCGCCTCGGCGAAGGCCGGGACGGTGTTCTCCGGGCACTGTGTCTGCGCCCCGCGGTGGGAGCAGATCCCCCGGTCGGGCAGCTTGATTTCACTGCCGTCCTGCGCGACAGCCATCGCGCAGAACAGCGCCGCGGCGGCAGCCGTCAAAAAAGCGGCGCGGAAATTTCTCATCGTCAGTGTTCCTTCTTCTTAGTGTCGCGTCCGTGTTCCTTGCGCGGCCCCTCCCGCCGCGGCGGGCGGGAATGATTTCTGGGCGGTCGGCCGCCGCGGCGCGGACTCGGGTTCGGCGCGGGGGACTCCTGGGCACCGGCCGGCGCGGCGGGCGCCCCGGAAAGAATCCTCACCTCGCCGACGGTGAAATGTTTGAACCCCAGGGGACCAAGGTCGACCTGAATGCGCTTCGCCAGAAGCTCTTGGGCGATCACCCGCCCCGGGCCGTCGGGAGTCTGAACCATCTTCCCCACCGGCGGGAGAAGTGAGTGCAGCTCCTGGTAATGTTCGTGCTCGAAGCGGTAACAGCACTTCAAACGGCCGCATCGCCCGGAGATTTTCGCGGGATTGATCGACGGGTTCTGGAGTTTGGCCAGTTTCATCACCACCGGACGCATCTCTTCCAGGAAGCCGGTACAGCAGGCGTCACGGCCGCACTCACCGACATCGGCCATCAGTTTCGAGACGTCACGCCCGTGGATTTGACGCATCTCGATGCGCGTCTGGAACTCACTGGCCAGCTTCTTGACCAGCTCTCGGAAATCGATTCTCCCCTCGGCGGTATAATAGACAATCAGCCGTTCCCCTCCGAAGATATGCTCGACACGAACCAGTTCCAGCGGGATTTTCATCCGCTCAACCACGGCATGGGTCCGAACAAACTCATCCTTTTCGGCGACGGCTATTTGGCGCCGCTGTTTCCGATCATCGTCGCTCATCACGCGGATGAGGCGATTCTCTTCCATCTGCCCGGCGAAGGCCGCCACGTTCTGTTCGTCCGCCTCGCAAAGGACCGTCCCCGCCTCAAGGCCCCGCGATGTGCGAACGATCACCGCGGTTCC
Source organism: uncultured Planctomycetota bacterium (assembly GCA_902797455.1). Lineage (GTDB taxonomy): Bacteria > Planctomycetota > Planctomycetia > Pirellulales > Thermoguttaceae > RUG695. The sequence continues at coordinate 2,955 of CADBTE010000013.1, forward strand.
GTGATACAGCGGGACATCGCTGTTGAGCGAGAAAACCCCGTGGAGCCGTATCGCGCCGTATCGGACGATATACTTTTTCATTGCTTGTGCCGCGATTTTTTCGTTTTTCTATACTGTTCCGCCGAAAAGCGGCGCTTTCTTTTCAGCGAAAGACGTCCACATTCTCGAGGGAATAGGGGATTTCGCCGCTGGCGTAATCGGGATCGACATTCAGGATTCCCCCGACCGAGACGGCCTTATTCGCCTTGAACGAGACGCTCATCCCCCCCTGGAACGAAACGGCGATCATATCGGCGGGATTCGTCCCGGGGGAGCAGAACTTACAGTGTCCCAGCGTCCGAACCAGGGTAAAATCCTCGATCCCCGACTGGCGGTTGGTAGGGTACATATAGCCGGTGACAAAGACCTTTTTCCCGCTCAGCGCGGCGATCTCGTCCTTCACCTTTCCGGTCGCCGGGTCAAACGCCATATCGGCGAAATCGATTATCTCGTACCCCGGGGGGGCGTTGTGGTAGTAGTTCCAGGTCTGGAAGATCACCGCGCCGAGGCCGACGGCTAGCGACAGGGCCGTCCCGGCGACGGCCATGGCGAAACCGGTCACCTCGTCGGGGGCACGGAGGATTTTGCGGATCGCCAGGTACCCAAGAACCGCCCCCAGCAGACCGAGGAGGACGAACGGTTTCCAGAAAAAACCGAGGATCGTCGCGACGGCGCATACCAGGGAGCCGACCGCCAGGGAACCGACCTCTTTGTACTCAACGGTCCGTTCGTCCCGCTGAACTTCGTCGTATTCGTGGTAGATCCCCTTTAGGGCATCATCGAATTCAACTTTCTTTCCCATCGACGGAACCCTTTCATTACGGCTGGAGGGACTGGGCGACGTCGGTCCGGTAGGCGACAACAGCCGGGAGATAACCGACAATCGAGGCGAGCACCACCAATCCGGGGATCAGGATCAGCTCCACGAGCTGGAAATCCCACGGGCGGATCAAAACGTTCGAGTATTCCATCACCCAGGGGCTGATCGCCGCGGCCAGCCCATGGCCGATGATCAGGCCGAGGAACCCGCCGCCGAGGGACAGCAGGATCGACTCGAACAGAATGATCGCCATCACCGTGGTGCGCTTGGCGCCGAGGGCCCGCATGATCGCGATCTCCTGACGGCGCTCACTCATCGAGTTGTAAATGCTGACCATCATCCCGATACCGGCGACGATAATCACCTGGACGGCAAAGATGATCAGGACATAGCGGATATTTCCGATGACATCCTGATAGAACGAGGCGATCACCGAGACCGGCGACACCGCCTGGGC
>CADBTE010000014.1 GCA_902797455.1 uncultured Planctomycetota bacterium
GCGATCCCCTGCAGACCGAACATATTCATAAACGAGCAGTCGGCGCGGGAAACAATCTCGGTCGCCATCGTGTAGATCAGCACCGGGCAGTTCAAACCGCCGTACTTGCGCGGCAGGGTGAACCCCATCAGATCGGCCTGAGCCAGGCGGTCGAGGTTCATCTGCACCAGCGGGTGATAGGTCACGGTCTGGTTTTCGTTGAGGGTATTCCCCTCGGCGTCGACCGTCTCGGCGTTCGGGAAGAGGGTCTCGGCCGCGATTTCGCCGGTCAGTTCCAGAACGCGGCGATAGTTGTCGATCACGTCGTCGAGCCCGCGCGGCAGGTAGTCGGCCTCGCCGTTCGGTGTCTGTCGCTCTTGAAGAGCCGCGAGCTCTTTGAGGTCAAAGTACTCAAAGAGGAACTGAATATCACGGTTATCCTGGAAAAAATTATTCATCGTTCGATACTTTCTCTCGTTCGACTCGGTTCGATTGTCTTGTCTTGTTTACTCCGCGCCGCGGGCGGCGACCGCCTTGATGATCATCGGGATGACCTCGTTCAAATCACCGACGATCCCGTAGTGGGCGACCGAAAAGATCGGGGCGTCCGGGTCGGTATTGATCGCGATGATCTTCGCCGAATCTTCCATCCCCGCGCGATGCTGCACCGCGCCGCTGATGCCGCAGGCGATATACAGCGCCGGACGAACGGTGGTTCCGGTCTGGCCGATCTGATGCTCGTGGCCGATGAACCCTCCGTCGACCGCCGCGCGGCTGGCGCCGACCGCCCCGCCGAGCGCCTCGGCGAGCTTATAGATGAGCTGGAAATTCTCTTTGCTCCCGACCCCGGCGCCGCCGGCGACGATGATACGGGCCCCCTTCAGGTTGAGGGTTTTCTTTTGAATCTCGCGCTTGATTACCTCAACAGCGAACGCGGTGTCGGCAAGGGCCGCCTTCTCGCGCACAACCTCGCCGGCGCGGGCCGGATCGGGCTCCACCAGCGGGAGGACACCCTCGCGGACGGTCGCCATCTGCGGCCACCCTTCGGGGTTGACGATCGTGGCGATGATATTGCCGCCGAACGCCGGACGGATTTGAAGCAGGAGGTTCTTATGAACCTCTTTGGTCTTCGCGTCAGGGACGTCGTCGATCTTCAGGTCGGTGCAGTCGGCCGTCAGGCCCGAGAGCGTCGCCGAGGCGATGCGCGGGGCGACGTCGCGTCCCAGCGGCGTGGCGCCGTACAGCACGATTTGCGGCGCGTACTTTTGAATCAGCCCGGTCACCATCTGCGCGTAGGGAGCGCTGGTGAAATAGCGCAGCCGCTTGTCCTCGACGACGTAGACCTTATCGACGCCGTAGGGGTAAAGTTTCGCGGCGAGCTTTTCGACATCGTCACCCAAAAGGACGGCACCGACTTTGACACCGAGCCGATCGGCGAGCGCTCGGGCGCGGCCGCACAGCTCGAAGACGACATCATGCAGCGCGCCTTCTTCCTGCTCGGCAAAAATCCAGACTTCGCCTTCGAGGTTTTTCCGTTGAGGTTGGTTCGTTTGATCTGCCATATCTGTAGCTTCTGTTCGGATAGTGGGGAACTTATTTGTTTCGTACTGTTTCGCGCTTTTAGCCAAGGGTACGGTCGTCGATCAGCTCGCGCACCATCGCGCGGATCCCTTCGGCGGTCGGCTCGATCGAGACGGAACCCTCTTTGGTGAGGATAATCGACTGGATCTTATGGACCTTGGTCGGCGAACCGGCGAACCCGCATCGCTGGAGATCGGCGCCGATATCGTCGAGCGACCAGGTTTCCAGCAGATCTCCCTTTTCTTTGGCCTCGGCCAGCTGCGGCGAGTCGGCGGGGAATTCCAGCGCGGTCCGCTTGAACTTATAGCGCATCATCCGCTTGGCGCGGCGCGGACGGGGGTTGTTCGCCGTATCGATCACGGTGACCAGGGCGGGAAGCCTCACGCGGACGACTTCCCAGCCGTTGCCGACATTGCGCTTCAAAACGGCGGTGCCGTCTTCCACCTCGAGAATTTCTTCCAGATAAGTGACCTGAGGAAGGCCGAGTTTCTCGGCGCACTGGGGACCGACCTGGGCGGTGTCGCCGTCGATCGCCTGGCGCCCGCAGAAGACGAAATCATAGCCGCCGACGGTCTTCACGGCCTGGGCGAGGATGTAACTGGTCGCCAGGGTATCACTGCCGGCGGCCCGCCTGTCGCTGATGAGAATCGCGCGGTCGGCACCCCGATAGAGGCAGTCGCGCAGCACATCGCCGGCCTTGGGGGGGCCCATCGAGATAACCGTCACGGTCCCGCCGAAACGGTCTTTAATCTCCAGGGCTGCCTCGAGGGCATGAAGATCTTCAGGGTTAAAAATCGCCGGCAATGCGGCTCGATTGACGGTTCCGTCTTCTTTCATCGCTTCGCCCGTCACGTTGGCCGTGTCGGGGACCTGCTTGACCAAAACAATCGAATGATAACTCACGCGGCCATCCTTAATGCTTATCGTTATCGTTTTCGTAATAGCGGCGCCATAAACAACGCACTTTGCCTAATTAGAAAAGTAGTAGCAGGTTTTCTAGATTATGTCAAGCGAAATCTTCGCGGGGGTCGGCCGCGCCTCCCCCGCCCCGCTGCCGGCCGGCCGCGGCAAATCATCGATCGCGGCGTTTACTTATTGCAGTAGTCGATGGCCCGGGCGATCTCGCTTTGCAGATTCCTTCGGCTGACAATCCGGTCGATGAAGCCGTGCTCCAGAAGGAATTCGCTGGTCTGGAACCCCTTGGGGAGCTCCATTTTAATCGTCGCTTTAATGGTCCTCGGCCCGGCGAAGCCGATCAGCGCCCGCGGCTCGGCAAAGATCAGATCCCCCAGCGAGGCGAAACTGGCGGCGACCCCTCCCATCGTCGGGTTGGTCAGCACCGAGATAAACAACCCGCCGTTTTCCCGGAAGCGGGCCAGGGCGGCGGAGGTCTTCGCCATCTGCATCAGCGAGAGGATCCCCTCGTGCATACGGGCGCCGCCGCCGGAACCGGAGACGACGACCAGCGGCAGACTGTCGGCCTGGGCGCGCTCGATGGCGCGTGTCAGTTTTTCGCCGACGACCGAGCCCATACTCCCCATAATAAACCGCGAGTCGGTCACGCCGAAGGCGACCTTGCGGGCACGGATACGTCCCTGTCCGGTGATCACCGCGTCGTTTAGTCCGGTCGCCGCCTGATCATGGGCCAGCCGCTCTGCGTAGCTCTTGCGGTCGCGAAACGCCAGCGGGTCGGCCGGGGTTAAATCGGCGTCCCACTCCTCAAAGGTCCCTTCGTCGAGCAGCTGAGCAATCCGCTCTTGAGCCGACAGCGGCCAGTGGTACTCGCACTCGGGGCAGACGTTCAGCCGCTTGAGCGCTTCCGGGCGAAAGATCGTCGCGCCGCAGCCGGGACATTTGATCCACAGTCCCTCGGGGATGCTGCGTCGGTTTTCGGCGGATGGAGTCGGTTCGGACATATCGGTGATCCCTTCGGGTCGATTCAGTACTGCTGCCGGGCCAGATCGCGCAGCCGGTTCATTCGTTCGGTATAGTTATCGGCACCAAAGACGGCGGTTCCGGCAACAAAAAGGTCGATTCCCGCCGCGGCCGCCGCGGCGACCGTATCCGGGCCGATCCCGCCGTCGATCGACAGGATGGTATCGCCGCGGACGGCCTTTGCCAGAACGCGGACCTTATCGAGGACCTCGCCTTTAAACGCCTGCCCGCCGAACCCCGGCTGAACCGACATCGTCAAAACCAGGTCGCACAGATCGAGATACGGCAGAACCGCCTCGACCGGGGTCCCCGGATTGAGGACCAGCCCGGGGGCGGCCCCTTTCGAGCGAATCGACTCCAGCAGCGCCTCCGGCTGCGGCACCGCCTCGATGTGGAACAAAAGCGTGTCGGCCCCCGCGTCGATGAACGGCTGGGCGTAGCGCGCCGGGTCGGAAATCATCAGGTGGACATCCAGCGGCAGCTTCGTCACCTTGCGCAGCGAGGCGACGACCGGCACCCCGATACTGATATTGGGGACGAAATGACCATCCATCACGTCGACGTGCAAAACCTTGGCGCCGGCGTCCTCGACGCGGCGCACCTCATCGGCCAGGCGGGCGAAATCGGCGGCCAAAAGGGACGGCGCGATCAGCGGCCGCTGTTCTTTTAGGGAGCGGACCCAGTCGAACGATTTCATCGACGTGCTTTCTGACTGTTTTTGTGTTTCCCTCACGCGCGGGGGCGGCCTGACCGAACGGCCGCGGAGGAAATCTTCCCGCGCATTGGTCTGCGGCCTCTATTTTATGCTTTTTACCCCCTAAAATAAAGGGATGCTTCCCGTAAGAATGGGGACCCGCGGGGAAATAAGGAAAAATTCCCCCCCTGCCCCGCTTGACGGCGCGCCGAAAAAGCGTATACTCCTTGCCGTCTTGACTCGGGGGATTAGCTCAGTTGGGAGAGCGTCTGGCTGGCAGCCAGAAGGTCATCGGTTCGAGCCCGTTATCCTCCATCAAACCGCGCCCGCTTAGGTAAAAGCAGGCGCGGTTTTTTTATTGCCGCCGGTAACCCCCAAGAAAAAAACACGCCCCAACCGACCCCGCGGAGGATCGATTAGGGCGCGTTTTTTTGGCGCAGTGCCCTTTTAAAAAAGGAGCGCTACTCTTCGGAAGAATCTTTGTCGCTGTCGTGAGAGGCCTGCTTGTCGGCGTCTTTCATCGCGCCTTTGACACCGTCCTCGATGCCGTTGACACCCTTTTTGAACTCGGTCACGCTTTTGCC
>CADBTE010000015.1 GCA_902797455.1 uncultured Planctomycetota bacterium
AATCGTCCCGCTCCCCTTCTTCCCCCGCGGCTTTTAACAGCAGGTCGGTCGTTTTCGACGGGCCGATCGCCAGCTGCTTGACGTCGGCCGACATCGTCTCGGCGCTCTCGGTGAGAACCGGGAATTCCGCCCCCGTGATCTGGTTCAAAAACCGCGCCAGCTCTGAGGCCGCCGTCTGTTGAACAGCGCTGGCCTCTTCCGGCAGGGTGATGATGTAGTCGGTCGCCCCGTCGTCGGCCAGGCGGATTTTATCGGCGCGGCATTCGGCGGCGATGAGCAGCAGAAGTCCAAGAAAGAGGAGCGGGAATCGATCAAATCGCGTCATGAAGGTCTTTCTTTTAAGATATAGGGTCACTGTGGGGGGAACGTTTGGGTCGGAAGATATCTCTTCCGGGATCCAGCCAAAATTATACAGGCAACGGGGCGGCGATGTCTAGAAGGCGGCACGCGCGTGGGGCAGGCCGCTGCCGATTCAAAAACCGAGAAGCCGTCTGTGTGAATCAGCCAAGAGAAGAAAGCGATGGGAAAAATCGGGAAAAACCACGGAAAGCTTATCGAAAAATCATTGACAAGCGAAACGTCTCTATGTTAAACTAAAAACAGTTCAGGGGGCAAAAGGCCGGCTGTGTTGACGGTCTGTTTCTCGCGCCAATCAATTCGGCATCATTTTTTGTCGTGATTTTTTGGCATTGTTTCGTGGTCTGTTTTTCCGGGGTGTGTTTCAGCGGTTCAAACATTTCAGCAAGGAGCGGGGCTGTTATGGCGGAAGCGTTATTCAGCGGGATTATTCCTCCTGTTCTCACGCCGTTTGACGAAAACGGAGGTCTCGACACCGCCGCGTTAGAGAAAGTCTTGGAACGGCTCATCGCCGGAGGGGTTCATGGTCTGTTCATTCTCGGCACCACCGGCGAAGGTCCCAGCTTAAGTTACGATCTGCGCCGCTGCCTCATCCGCCAGACGAACACAATCACCGGCGGCCGCGTTCCTATTTTGGTCGGCATTACCGATACCTCTTTTGACGAATCGGTTCGGCTGGCCGATTTCGCCGCGGAAAACGGCGCCTCGGCGCTGGTGGCCGCTCCTCCCTATTATCATCCGGTCACTCAGGACGACCTTCTGCGGTATCTCGAACAGCTCGCGCGGCGAGTGCCGCTTCCGACGCTCCTTTATAATATGCCGTCCCACTGCAAGACGTGGTACGAAATCGATACCCTGCGCCGCGCGTTCGAAATAGACCGATATATCGGCCTGAAAGACAGTTCGCACGATATGGACTATTTCCGGAAGGCGGCCGAGCTGATACTCCCGCAAAAACGCCTCTCGCTGCTCATCGGCCCGGAAGAGCTGCTTCCCGAAGCGCTGAAAATCGGGGCGCACGGGGGCGTGTGCGGCGGCGCGCATCTGCTTCCCCGCCTCTTTGTCCGCGTGGTCGAGGCCGGCGCCGCCGGTGACGCTGCCGCTATGGAACAATTAACCAAGCGCATTGATGACCTGAGGGCCGTTTATAAGGCGGGGGGCGGCTTCCTCAAGTCGATGAAAGCGGCTATGGCGATTCTGGGAATCATCCAAAATCGGTTCGCTCCCCCGCTTTATCCGCTCGGCGGCGAGGTGTTCGAATCGGTTCGCCGAAAATTGGCGGAAGTCGGAATCGATCTCTCGACACTCGAATGAACCGCGCAATATTCAGACAATCAAATGTTTCTCAACACCGAAAAGGAGTGACTATGGCGAAGAAACTCAATCCCGGCGAGGTTTACCTCGTGGCCAGCGGCGATTTGCGTCTTCCGGCGAACCAGCTGTGCTGGGAAGAGCAGTCGAAGATGGAAGAGGCACTGAAAAACGCGGTTAAGAATCTCGGCTGTAAAATCGTTCGGGCCCATCCGTTCAAAAAGGATGAGGGTCACGGTTTTATCGGGTCGCAGAAAGAGGGGCTCGACGTCTTCTCGAAGATGGACCCGGACGCCCCGGTGATCGTGGCCGAGTCGGTCTGGCAGTATTCTCATCACGTCTACCCGGGGCTTCTCTCCCATCGGGGGCCGATCCTCAACGTCGCCAACTGGTCCGGCACGTGGCCGGGGCTGGTCGGCATGCTGAACCTCAACGCCTGCCTGACCAAGGCGGGGAAGAAGTTCTCGACACTCTGGTCGGTCGACTTCACCGACCAGTGGTTCCTCTCCCGGCTGGGGAAATGGCTCAAAGACGGAAAGATCATTAAGCAGGACACCAGTCATCTGAGTCCGTTCGAGTCGATAAAAATCTCCGCCGCCGACAGGGCGCTGGGGGAAAAGATCGCCGCCGAGATTCGGGAAAAAAAGGTCATCCTAGGCGTCTTCGACGAGGGCTGTATGGGGATGTACAGCGCGATCGTCCCGGACGAGCTTCTCTTCCCGATCGGCGTCTATAAAGAACGGCTCAATCAGTCGGCCCTCTATTACGAAACGACCCAGGTTCCGGACGCCGAGGCGAAGGCGGTTTTCGACTGGCTCGTGAAGAAGGGGGTGACGTTCCACTTCGGGAAAAACGAAAAGACCGACCTGACAAAGAACCAGGTACTGCTTCAGTGTAAAATGTACATCGCCGCGGCCCGCATGGCCGACCGGTTCGGCGCGGGTATGATCGGAATTCAGTACCAGCAGGGTCTCAAAGACCTCCTGCCGGCCAGCGACCTGGTCGAGGGTATCCTCAATAACGCCGACCGCCCGCCGGTCAAATCGGCCGACGGCAAGCGGACCCTCTGGGCCGGGAAGCCGATTCTGCACTTCAACGAGGTCGACGAGTGCGCCGCCCTCGACGCCCTGCTCGATAACCGGACCCTCGCCGCCTGCGGGCAGCCGCTGGAAACGACCCTGCACGACGTGCGCTGGGGTGATTTCGACCAAAGCGGCACGGTCAAAGATTTCGTTTGGGTGATGCAGATCTCCGGCGCGGCCCCGCCGGCTCACTTCAAAAAGGGATGGAAAGGGGCTCACAGCTGGCGCCAGACCCCTATGTACTTCCCGTTCGGCGGAGGAACGCTGGCCGGTGTGTACAAACCGGGCGAATTGGTCTGGTCGCGGACGTTCGTCGAGAACGGGAAACTCGGCATGGATATCGGCCGGGCGAGCGCCGTCGATCTGCCCCAAAAAGAGGTCGAACGCCGCCTGAGTCTGTGCGCGCCGAACTGGCCGATCGCCAACTTGGTGCTTCACGGGGTCTCGCGCGATCAGTTTATGGGGCGCCATCGGGCGAACCACATTCAGGTCTGCTACGCCCGCTCGGCGAAAGAGGCCAACCGCGTGCTGGCGGTCAAGGCCGCCGCCGCCAACGCGCTTGGCTTTAAGGTCACCCGCTGCGGCAACTGAC
>CADBTE010000016.1 GCA_902797455.1 uncultured Planctomycetota bacterium
AGGAACGGGGCGGATAATTTCTCGGCAAGCCGACACATTTCATCAAAGCAATCGGGACGCGGAACTTCTATGCTCAGGTATTTTCCGACTCTCACGGGAATCGGTTTCCAATCGAGAGTATAGTAACTCCTCTTCGCCGCCCCTGTATGATCCGCACTGACATAGAGGAATTTGGGCTTGCCGCGGAAACAATGGATTTTGTAGTCTTCAGGAGTCCCACGGCTGGCCTTGAGCATTTTTTCAACAATGATTCTCGGATGAACATCCTTGTACCCCCACTCAAAACCGAAATAGTAATAGTTCAGAGCAAGCCATTGCCGAATCTTGCGCCGGGCCTTATCTTCGTCAAATGGCTGTCCGGGACGATAGAAGATGTTGCAGTGCGATCCATGCGAAGCCTTGATCACACAATCGCATGGGAGCTTGGAAAAATCCAGATCCTCCACACGGTCATAGATACCGACTACGGGGACAAGGTATTCAGGACCGATAACACTTTCGACGTAGTCGCGAACCGTGACCTTATCGGCGCATTGGGTAATCAGCGGATCACGGACATTCAGCTTCAGCCAGGCAATTTTCTCGGTGAACTTCTTCGGATGATCCAGATCAGGATCCACTCCCATTGCCTTTTTATACGAGCGGCGAATCATCTCACGTTCACCGTATTTCTCGAGCAGGCGTTTGTTCCTGTTGACCAGGTAACGATGGTACGCGGGGCGCAGGGAAGATGTCAGACGAGAAGGCATCATCTTTCTTAGAGACTTGAACAGGTTCATACTTCTTCCCTCAGGTAAACTAATGGTTTCACGGCGCCATCAATTACCACGTGACTTCTTTTTTGGCTGGAGCCTCTGTGGTCATTAAACCTCGCGACGGTAATTTTAGCCGCGTTCGTCTTATCGGCAAGTTGGGAACCGCGGTGTTCGGCCAAGCGGGTTTTCGGAAAAGAAAAACCAAGCACCTTAAAAAACGCGCGTCAGATCGGACGCGGCGTTGTTTCTGCGACACAGAGAAAAAACAGCTTAGAATATCCCCAATACCTTCTTCCTCTCGGCCGTGGCCACCGAATAGACACCCCGCAGAGGGCCCTGGGTGTGGGAGACGGTGTTTTCTTCCATCGAGTAGACCTCGAAATTGACCACTTCCTGGGCGGGGACCCCGTGATCCGGATCGCCTGTTCGAACGATATGGGCGGAAATAATGTAATCAAAGTCCTCGCCAAGGGCACTGACCCACTGCTGCCGCTTGCTCGGGATGAACATATCGTTGCGCTTCACCCCGCTTTTTTCCAGCGCCCGCTGGAGGGTCGCGTCGTCGATAAAACGATAAGGGGTCGCTTCGCTGAACTGCTTGCGGACTTCACGCGAAAGCTCGGGAACCTCTCGGCCATTGACGTCGTTCACCCCAAGAAAACAGATACGACGATCGGTTTTCTGGTCCGGCGAGAGAAGGTCGTTATTGCGCATCTTCACGATCACGGAGCGTGTCACCTCGGCCAAGCCCGCGTCGGATCCGATCCCGGCGGCCGTCTCGGAGGTCTCCGGAACCTGGGAGGACTTATTCGACGAGAAGGCCGAGCAGCCCGCCATCAGAGTTAGAGCCAACAGCGATACCAACGCGGGGATTCCTCCGCCAAAGAAGGCAAAACAGCCCGTTTTATCCCGATCAAACAACATCGGCTCGATTCCCGTGGTTTGACAAATATTTCTTTCTGCCGTACGATTAAAGACAAAGGCGGCACCGGTGGGGACTATGATGTTTTTTTCACACCGCGGCAAGAGCATTTTTCCCTCACGGGACAAAAGACGTTTTTCGAAAAGAGGATAGATGGACACTCCCAACAGCCGGCCGGAAGAACCCTTTCCGGACCACGGCCCGACCCTTGACGACCCCACGATCGCGGATTCCGGCAAGAAGGAGTACGCTGTTTCGCGGGCGACCGTTTTTGTCCAGGCGGCCGTAGCCGCGGCGATCATTTTCGCGCTGTGTCTGACCTGGGAGCAGCGGCGCGAAAAAACCCTCAATGAATCCCAATATCGGGCGGGGAAGCAGCATATCGTCATCCAGGACCCGCCCCCTTGGATCTCGCCGCGCTTCATCGACGAGGTTCTCAAAGATGCCCCCGATTTAGCGGGGGAGATCAACATCACCGATCGGGGGCAGGTGGAGCGGTTCTACCGCGCGCTGACGCATCACCCCTGGGTCAAGCGGGTTAAGTCGCTGAGGATCAGCTACCCGGCCAGCATTATCGCCTCTATTGAGTTTCGCGAACCGATCGCGCTGGTCGAGGCATCGGATCACTACGAGGGGGAATACGAAAACAGTGTCTTCCCGATCGATTGCGAGGGGGTTCTCCTTCCGGACGACTACCTAACCGCCTCCATGGCCTTGGATCCGAGCTCCGTCTACGACTACATTTGGATCGCGGGGATCCAATCCACACCAATGGGAGGTACGGGGGAACCTTGGAACGACCCGGCGGTAGAGGACGCCGCGATGCTGGCCGATTTCCTCTCCGATAAATTTGTCCGGCTCGGGATCCAGAAGATATCCCTCCCCCCCAATCAGGAACTCAATGAGATGGAGGCGGACGCTCGGTTCGATCTGATCACCACACGCAACAGGAAGATCCCCTGGGGGGTCTTCCCCGCCTCACCGGTGATCTCCGCCAGGAAACAGGCCGACGGCCAGCAGCGCAGCGAGACGCTCAAAAACGATCTTTTCGGCCGGGAACAAAAAAAAATCGACTGGCTCGTCGACCTGATTCAGCGCTACGGTTCTCTCGACGACGTCCCGCAGGAGGAACTCGACAAGGGGATGGGGGAATAACCCCCATTCCCAAACGCCGGTTTACCCGGCGATGATTTCAGTAAACGCCGATGGCCCTCATCCACGCGCCCACCCGCTCGGGCCAATCACCGGCGTGGTCGTCGCTCGGCCGAGTACCGAAACCGTGACCAAGACCGGCCAGGATATGAAGCTCGCAGGGAATCTCCATCTGGTGAACCTTTTCGTAAACAGCGATCGAACCGAGGGAGGCGATCGGGTCGGTATCGCCGTGAATCAGGCAGATCGGCGGGGTCTTGTCATCGAAGAGAAAATCGTCGACCATCGTCGCCCCGTACCCACGGTCCTTATTGACCGAATCGGCACCGTCGCTGAGGACATACGCCGGATAGATCGGAACCGCGAAGTTCAGGTGACAGGGGACCGTCCGGTCAAGATCATCAACCGGTTCGTAGGAAGAGACACTCGATGAAGCTGCTGTCATCAGCGTCAGATGTCCCCCGGCGGAAAAACCAAGCATCCCGATTTTTTCGGGATCGATCCCCCACTCTTCGGCGTGGGAACGAACGATGCGAACCGTCCGCTGCGCGTCCTGCCAGGCGGGAAGATGTTTCGGGAGATTCTTTCGGCGGGGGATGCGATAGTGAAGGATCACCACGGTAATCCCCTGCTTATTAAAGCGCTCGGCCACGGAGCTTCCCTCGTGCTCGACCGCCAGGTGGGAGTACCCTCCGCCGGGCGCGACGATAAGACACGCGTCGGAAGTCTTTTCCGCCGGCGGGCAGTAGATCCAGACAGGAACCGTCAGATCTCCCGCCTCGGTCGTTTGCGCCGACTCATTAGGCGCGGCGCCGGGCCAGACTGGTTCCCCTGTCGAGGCGGCGAGGGCCGCCCCCCCAAGAATCACAAAGAACGAAAGGACAAAAATCAGGGTGGAAAGGGACGTTTTCATCGTTTTCTCCGTGGCAGGAGTGAAGGTTGATTTAAAAAGGGACGTTTAGTTTTTCCCTTTGCTTGTGATGGTGGGGAGATTGTCCGGCGCGGCGGGTCACTCAAATTCACGGAACAGCGTATTGACCGCCTTGGCCATCGCGGCGGGGTAACGCTCGTCGTCCAAGACGTGGAAGATTTTTCTCCCCGTCTCCTCCTCGCAGGCGGACCATGTGATCGCGCCGCGCTGGTCGGCGTGGACGTTGATGTTCTCCAGGCGGAAAAGGGCCGCCTCGGGATCGACCTCACGGGAAGGAACAATCTCCCCGTCACGGGTGACGGTCCGACCGGCGATCATCAGTAAACTGGCCGTTGCCCACAGCGCGCGGTAACCGCCGTTGTTCGAGCGGATCGTCTCAAACCACTGCTGGTCCTCCAGGGGCTTGTCGAGAAAACGAAGCCAGGAGACATCTGAGCTGCGGGTGAACATGTAGTACATGAAATTGCGAAAAGCGGGAGAAACTCCCTCCAGCAGAACTTCATGGGGGGCGCTGAAATAGGTGGAATAACCACCGCTGCGCCAGTTGAGCGTGGTGTGCCAGCAGGGGAACCAATAGACCGGACAGGGAACCTGATTAAACAGCGCGGCCTGCCCCGCCGGGTTGACCGTGATATTGTACTCCACCTGGTCGGGACGCTCGGGATTCGGGAAGGCGCTCCCGCAGTTAAGATAAATGCCCGCGCACTTTTCACGGAACAGTTCCGGTTCACGAAGCGTGGCCACGGCGATATCGGGGGCGGAACTGCCCGCCTTAAACCGAACGGGCTTCTCGCTGCGGCGCAGGGTGTCGAGGATCATCTGGACCGCCGCCAGTTCGCGCGCCGGGGCATTGGCAAAACAGTCGTCTGTCGAAGTCATCTTCATCGACGAGCCGACCACCCCGGGAACCGCGCTGGCGCAGATACGGTTCAGCTGCGCCAATGCCGCGATGGCCGGATCCCCTCCCCCTCCTCCATCGGCGGGAGGGTAATCCAATATCACGCCGAGCGGGTCGATCCACCCCTTTAAAGCCAGGGCAAAGAGAACAGCCAAGTCAAAGTGGTCATCCGGATCGCAGTGGGGATGAAACAGATCGGTCTGATGCAGCACCGCCGGGGGATCGGTGTCAGACAGTTCCCCGGCCCGCAGCGGAGCCGAGACCGATTGACCGCAGACTAACGCCGAGGCCGCCCCAAAGAGACTCCCATGAACAAAACCACGCCGCGACAGCTTCATCGATTAAAGAACCTTTCCTAGAGACTTTCTTTCTCGTCACTGAAAAAACTCAGCATTTTGCGGACCCCGCCCACGCAAAAAAATTATAGCTTCCGCCCATTCGGTATTCAAGACAGCGGGGCGGGCATTGGGTATAATGGCGGAGCGGCGGTTAATCCCTAGACCAATACAACCCCTACAGAAGAGTGTTTATGCGGTGGATTCGATTTGATTCGGTCGGCGGCGCTTCCGGCGATATGATCCTTGCGGCTTTAGTCGGCCTGGGCGCGGACGTGAATGTCTTAAAAGAACGCCTTCAGAGCGTTTTCTCCGATAAGTTTACCCTTCGGTTGGAAGAGGCCTCTTCTCATGGACTCTTCGGCCAAAGGATGACGGTCGACCTTCACGAGGAGCACCGCCTCGAACACGAGGACTATGGTCATCATCACCATCACAAGCATGAATATGATCACGGGAAGCATCATCACCATCATCATGAGCACCGCTGTTTCGCCGATATCCGCGATCTGATCCAGACCTCCCCACTGGAGGAGGAAATCAAAAAAAACGCTGTCGGAATCTTTCGCCTTCTGGCCGAGGCCGAGGGGGCGGTTCACCAATGTGCCCCCGAGGAGGTCCACTTTCATGAGGTCGGCGCCGCCGATTCCATCATCGATATTGTCGGCGCGGCGATCGGTTTCCATCTGCTTGGGGTCGAGGCAATCGAGGTCGGTCCGGTTCCGGTCGGCAGCGGCACGGTCCGCTGCGCGCACGGACTGATCCCCGTCCCTGCCCCGGCGGTCGTCGAAATTCTGAAGCTCGCGGCCTTCCCGGTGGCAAGTGACTGCGAACCGGTCGAAATGCTCACTCCCACCGGCGCGGCAATCCTTAGTTACTGGCCAAAGGCGGCCAAGTCCGGCCCAACAAAGATCCTCCGGTCCGCACACGCCTTCGGTCACCGCGCGATGGCCGGCCGCCCCAACCTTCTGCGAGCGACACTGTGCCAAAGCGACAGTATCCCGTCCTCCGGCGGCGATTCCTCCGCCGTTTGTCCCGCTGAGAAACTCTTCCTGCTCCAGTGCAACCTGGACGACATCAGCAGCGAATTGACGGCCGAGGCGGCGCGGCGTCTGTTCGTTCTCGGCGCGCTCGATGTTTGGATCACCCCGATTCTGATGAAAAAAGGACGCGCGGGGCAGATGCTCAGCGCTCTGGCCCCCCCCGATAAGAAAGACGCTCTCCTCACCGCGATCTTTGAGCATACAGGAACCTTCGGTGTCCGGGAAGAAGTGATCAATCGTTACGCCTTACAGCGCGGCTTTGTCCGGGTCTCCACACGCTTTGGGGATATCCGCGTCAAGGTCGGAACCCTCTTCGGCCGCCGTCTGACCGCCTCCCCCGAGTTCGACGACTGCCAAAAAGCCAGCTCCCAGTCTGGTGTCCCTTTAAGCGAAGTCTACGAAGAGGCGCGCCTGGCGTACCGACGCTCGGAGCAAGCGGAGACGTAAAAAATTTTCTCTGAGGAGCGCTTTTTGCGCTCATCCGGCCTGAGTCACCGGCGGATCCCCCCTTCAAAAAAGTTTGTCCTTCTTGCCGCGCGCCCCCCGAAAGTGTTATAATGGACAGCGGTGTCTGGCTTCTTTTGGCTCCCAGGGGACAAAGGGCGTGTCTGCCGGGGACTTTAGCGGACACCAGCGAACAGACGTCATTTCCGTCCGCGGGCCTTCGACCGCCGAGAGAAAGTCTATGAGTTCCGACGATAACGATCCCGATAAGACCGGCCAAAACCCACTCGGTCAGAATCGTGATGGTCAAAACAACAGCGACCCAAAGATTCCCGAGCCGCCAAGCGGTTCATCGGAACTTTACCAGGTCAACGACACCGACGGTTCTTCCGGGCCGATCACCGACCGTGAGATCAGCTGGCAGACGCCGAAAGAAGGCTACATCGCTCCCCCGAGTGACGGCACCCAGTCCGCATACGAAACCAGTTCTTCCCAAGAAGCCGGCGCCGCTGCCCCCAGTGACGAGGCACTTCGCTGGCAGATGCCCAAAGAAGAGTTCCGTGTCTCGTCGTTCACCCCCGGGGGTGAACTGTATCAAACCAGTTCCCAAGACGCGCCGGAAGAAGTCACCCAGCAGGCCCGCTCTTGGCAAACCAACGCCGCAGAGGTACTGGCCGACAGCGGCTCCAATGAGGTCTATGGCCTCAAAAGCGGGGTCACCCCCTCCGATGAGCAGCCGGCCCCCGATCTTCAGGTTCTTTTTGCCGACACCCAATACAGTCCCGACGATGTTTACAGCATCGGTTCCGGCAGCGGAGAAACCGACAGCGGCCCTTCCGGCGGAGACACCCCCAGCGGCACAACCGGTGACGGTGCCGCGCAGAAACCGACGCCCCAATCAAGCGACATCTACGGTGTCAGCGCGCCGGTCGAAAGGTTCTACTCCCCCGAAATCAGCCGGGGGCGAAGAACATTTGAGGACCCCGACGAGAAGTACGCCGACCCGGTCGGCCGCGCCGAGTACGAGGGGGCCCTTTCGGTCGAAACGCTCTACGAACGCAGAAAAAATCAGGAACGCCAGCGGATGTTCTTCGACGACGTCTCCTCCGACGACGAGACGGTGGAACCCCGTCATCCCGAACGTCCGAAGCTCCCCTCTTACCCGTTTTTTCGGGGAATCCTTCGTCCTTTCCTCAGCCCGTCCTTCGTGCTTCGAATCTCGATGCTGGCCTTCGCGGCGTTGGTCCCCTTCTACCCGGGGATTTGGCATTTTTCTCGCCACAGCGACGATATGGCGGAGGTTTTCGCGCAAAGCGCCTCCCAGGCCAACGTTCCGATCTCGCACTGGGAACAGCTTTTCCAGCTCCCGACGATCAATCGTTTTTTGGGGATCCTTTTCGATGATCGTCTCTTGCTCTTCTTCGTCTCACTGGTTTGGGGAGTCTTCGCGGTTCCCTACCTTCTTCAGGTCTTTACCGTCACGGCGGCCGGCGACGACCGCATTGAGGAATGGCCCGACGGGGGACTCCTTAACGGGATTGTTCAGTTTATCTGGATGGCGGCGCTGGTCATGATAGCGGGAATCCCCGGCTGGCTGCTTCTTCGTCCGTTCGACTGGGAAGAGGTCGGTTTTATCGCGGGAACCATTTTTATCACACCGATCTTTTTCCTCTCCTCCATGGAATCGGAGCATCTTTTCAGCCTGGTGACCAAGGGGGTACTTAAGAGTTTCCTTACCACCCATCGCTACTGGCGCCGATTCTACATCGTCTCTATCCTTCTTTTCCTCCTGGGGGTGCTTGCCTTTGGCAGTATCCTTTGGTACGTTCTGGAGGATGTTGGTACCCGGCAGCTGCGCGTCATCATCGCGACGGTTCTCTCCGCGCTTTTGTTCTCTATCCTCCCGACCCTTTACCTCCGTTATCTTGGCCGCCTGGCCTGGATCATTCAAGACTCGGCCAATCACGATGCCAAAAGAGGTGGGAAAAAGGGACCGGATGAAGATGACGTGATCGGATTTACCGCCGACGAAGAGATGATTTACATTGATGAGGCATAAATAGCCTCGTGGCTTGAGAATCAAAGGTTTTATGGAAACCATAAAAGTTTTTCTGCTGGCGATCATTCAGGGGATCGGTGAATTCCTTCCGATCAGTTCCTCCGGGCACCTGCTGGTTTTAGGGAAACTTCTTTCGGGGGAAGATACCGCCAGCGG
>CADBTE010000017.1 GCA_902797455.1 uncultured Planctomycetota bacterium
GCCCAGCTGACCGACAGCACCGCCGACGCCTCGCTGCGAGGCAAACAGATCGACGCGACGTTCGTCGTCAAAGAGGTCAAGAAGCTCGAGAAGCCCGAGCTGAACGATGATTTCATCAAGTTGTTCGGCTTCAGTGATATGGGCGACTTCCGCGATATGGTCGAAGAGTCGCTCAAGCGCCAGATCGTCACCGATCAGCGCCGCACCGCCCGCCGCCAGATCTCCGAAAAGCTCACCGGCGCCGTTCAGTTCGATCTGCCGCCGGAGCTTCTCAAGCGTCAGGCCAGCCGCGAGCTGCAGCGCGCCATCCTCGAACTGCGCCGCAACGGTCTGGAAGACGCCGATATTCTCCCGCAGATCAACTTCCTGCGCCAGAATTCTCAGCGCACCACGGCCCAGGCGCTCAAAGAGCACTTCATCTTCGAGAAGATCGCCGAGACCGAGAACATCGAAGATACCGATGTCGATTACGAGATGGAGATCGCCCTGCTGGCCGCTCAGGCGAATGTGACCACCCGGAAGATCCGCTCCCAGATTGAGAAGGCCGGAGATATGGATATTCTCCGCAACCAGATCATCGAGCGCAAGGTCCTCGATCTGATCCTCTCCGAGGCCCAGTTCAAAGAGGTTCCGTGGAAGCCGCAGGATCTCTCCGACGAAGAGGCGATCGACCGCGCCGCCGGCAGCGACGAGGTCGGCATCGAGGAAGAGATTCCCGAAGTGACCGAGGAAGAGAACAAAGAGGCCGCCCGTCAGGCCGCCAACAAGCCGGTGACGGTGGAAGACCAAAAGCACGGCAAGCGCGCCTAAGACGAACGATTTGCCGCCGCAAACCACAAAAAAACACCGCCTTTAAACAAGGCGGTGTTTTTTTGTAGGTTGTTTTATACCGGATCCCGGACTTGAACCGGGACGCCCTCGCGGGCAAAGGATTTTGAGTCCTTCGTGTCTGCCAATTCCACCAATCCGGCTTAAGACGGGGTTCATTTTATCAAAAAAGCGGCGCCGCGGCAAGGGGCTCTCCCCAATGCCGCGGCATGATCCCGCGCGCGTTAGGCACACTTATCGGGCCCGCTTTTCAAGCGTAGAGCTTCAGGACCGAGACCATATGCCCGCCGGCCTCCGATTCCTCGCAGGTGACGTGGTCGGCGCCGTTTTTCTTGAGCTCGGCGACCGTCCCGCTGTAACGGCATCGGGCGACAATGGTGCACTCGGGGTTGAGCGCGCGAATCGACTTAACGACCTCGGGGGTAAACACGTCGCTGGGGATCGTCACCACGGCCAGATGGGTCTGGGTAATCATCGCTTTTTGAAGGATCGACTTTTCGGTCGCGTCGCCGGCCAGTGTCCAGACCCCCTCCTGTGCGTACGGCTGCAGGTTGATCGGATTCATGTCGAGGAGGCAGACTTCCATCCCCGCTTCACGAAGGTAGGTCATGGTACGAACCCCGATCGGCCCCACGCCGACGACCAAGGCGCGGTGCTTTTCGGCCGGCGGCAGACTCACCTCGCTGTCGTTCGTCTCGACCGGAACGTTTTCGGCCTGACCGCCGGAACGCCGGATGTAGTATATGGCAATTTTGAGGAACATCGGCGTGAGGATGATCGTCAGCAGCGCGACAAAGAGCATCTGCTGGTAAAGATCGGGATGATTTTCACGGAAGCCCCCCTGCTGCAGAATGATAAACGAAAGTTCCCCCAGCTGCGCGATTCCCAGTCCCAGCGCCGAGGCGGTAACGCTCGAAAGCCCAAGTACGCGGAAAGCGATCGCACCGGCCGCCATCTTGATCAACAGCAGCCCGCAGAAGAGCCCCACCGTCGTGAACGGATGGTGAAATAGTATTCGAATATCGAACAACGCGCCGAGGGAGACGAAAAAGATCGCCGAGAACGTCTCTCGGAACGGGACAATCAACGCGGAAATCTGGTGCGTCAGCCGGGTCTCGCTCAGTGCCACGCCGGCGGCGAAGGCGCCGACAGCGACCGGCAGATCGAGCGAGAAGGCGAGGAGACAGACCCCGAAGAAGAGAACCACCGTGAAGAGAACCATCAGGTTCACACTGTGCATCTCCTGCAGCGCGCCCATCCAGCGGCGGGTAAAGAGGTAACGGATTCCGATCGCCACCGAAACGAAGATCACCGCTTTAACCAGCATGATCATGACCGCGCTGATAATGCCTCCGTCCTGCGGACCATTGAAGATCAGCGGGAGCAGCAGCAGAATCGGGGCGATGGCCATATCTTGAAAGAGCAAAATCGCCACGGCGCGCAGCCCCAGCGGCGAATTCGCCTGGCCGTACTCCTCGAGAGACTTAAAGACCAAAACGGTCGAACTGAGAGATACCGCGCAGCCGATCAATACCCCGATGCGCCAATCCCCCATCCCGAACCACGCGAATCCGACAATCGGCACAATGACGCAGAGCATCTGCAGCGGACCTCCGATGAAGAGGAATTTCTTCATCGTGAACAGCTGCGAGGGGGCGAACTGAATCCCGATCGAGAAAAGGAGGAACAATGTACCAAGGTCGGCCAGCTTCGAGATCATCTCGGTCCGAAACTCATCGGAATCAAGCACCTTTTGGGCCATCGCCTCGGTATCGGTCTGCGCCTCCGGCGGGGTATTTTCCTGAGAACCTTCCAGCTCCTCGTCGAGCAGGCCGGGAAGATGCGCGCCGGAGCTGTCCTCCGCCAAACCGATCATCTCCTCTTCGGGGATGAGGTCGTATTTGTCCGCCAAGTGCATCAACAGGCCCTGAAGCCCCCCCTGACCGATGAGCGCCCCCACCACCAGGTAACCGATCACCATCGGAATCCCACAGCGTTTTGACACGATACCGGCAATCAGACCGGCGAGCAAAATCACAATCAGGTTAAAGAGAAACAGAAACGACATCGAAAGACTCTCCCTGTCTTTTAGGGCCCTGAACCTCCATCGGCCGGCCTTCGCCGGAGGCCCGGCAAATCGGGGGCCGCCGGAGGCAAAACACAACCGGCC
>CADBTE010000018.1 GCA_902797455.1 uncultured Planctomycetota bacterium
AGATCAGCCGGCTGACCGGCAGCGCGGCCAGTTCGGCGAGATTAAACGTTTTTTTCTCGGCGAAGCACGCGGCGTCCGAAGCTGTTTCGAGGCGGTACGACCGCGCCTGACGGTTGATGCGTCCGCCGCGGCAATCTTTGCAGAGGACACGGGACATATATTTTTCCAGCTCGGCCTGCTGGCTTTTGTCGAGATGTTCGTACCTTTTGAGCAGGTGCGGAATGATCCCCGCGAAATTTTTCTCGGAGCGTCCCGCCGCCCCGGACGCCAGGGTCTTGGGGGTAACCGGCAGTTTCTCGGCTCCGTACAAAAGTTCTTTCCGATACCGGGCGGGGATTGTTTTCCAGGGGGTCTCTAAAATCTCGCTGGCGTCAATCCCGTCGCGGCGAGCCAGCGCGTCGGTGATCCCCCGCAGAAAAACCTGGTGAAATGGGCTCATCACCGACCAGCTGCCAAACGGGGCGAAGCATCCCTGCTGGATCGACAAGCCGGGATCGGGAATCAGGAGCGACTCGTCAAACGTGTGGATATCCCCGAGCCCGCCGCACGTGGGACACTGCCCCCGGGGGGAGTTGAACGAGAACAGCTGAGGGGTCGGCTGTTCGAAACTGATACCGCAGTTCGGGCAGGCGTAGTCGGAGCTGAAGAACAGTTCCTCGGGGGTATCCTCCGAGCCGCTTGAAGCGACCTGGACGATGACACGGTTGTTCCCCAGTTTAAGGGCCGTTTCGATCGCGGTCGCCAGCCGGGTGCGGGCATCGGGCTTTTTTTCGATCCGATCGACGACCACATCGATATCGTGCCTCATCTGACGATCCAGCCGAAGATCGTCCCCAAGCCGGTTGATTGTTCCGTCGACTCGCGCGCTGAGGTACCCCTGTTTTTTCATTTGGGCGAACAGGTCGCGGTGTTCTCCCTTCTGAGCGCGAATCTTGGGGGCGAGGATCGTCAGCGTCACGCCGTCGGGAAGCAGCTCGACCTGATCGAGAATTTGAGCGCGGGTCTGCGCCTCGATCGGGCGGCCGCACTCGGGGCAGTAACCGGTCGCGACGCAGGCGAACAGAACGCGAAGATAATCGTAAATTTCGGTGACGGTCCCGACCGTCGAGCGGGGATTCTGGGTACCGGTCTTTTGCGAGATAGAGATCGACGGCGCCAGGCCGGTGATCGAATCGACCTGAGGTTTGGGGACGCGGTCTAAGAACTGGCGGGCGTAACTGGAGAGCGACTCGATGTAACAGCGTTTCCCCTCGGCGTAGAGGGTATCGAAAGCCAGTGACGATTTGCCGCTGCCCGAGACTCCGGTGAAGCAGATCAGCCGGTTGTGCGGCAGAACGATCGAGACGTTCTCCAGATTATGCTCCCGCGCGCCGGTGATCTCGATCGACCGAGAATGACCCACTCACTTCCTCCTTAAAACAGATTTCTCCCTGAATACCGGTCGTTTCCCCCCCGGATATCATAGGGGGGAGGGGCATTTTAAAGCGCCGAAAACTCAGAAAACGAAGCCGATATTCTCCAAGCGTTTCTCCAGCTCGGCCATGAGGGCGTCCTCGCCCGCTTCACCGTCGGCCAAGTAGGTGACGGAGAAACGCAGAAACGGCCCGGCGTCGTCCCAGGGGACGGTGCAGACCGACTGCTCGGTGATGAGGAACTGGCTGACCTCCTCGGCATTGGCGAAAACCCGCCCGCTTTTCAGCCCCTTGGGGGCCTTCGTGTAGAGGAAGTAAGTTCCCCCGGGGCACTGGCAGTCGAATCCGAACTTATTCAGCGAGGCGACCAGCTTATTGAGCCGGCGATGATATTTCTCGCGGGCCTGATCGGGGATCGTGTCGTCGTCCAGCGCCGCGGCGGCGGCCTTTTGAATGGCGAGATTCTGCCCGCTGTCGCTGTTGTCTTTGATGTCGGCCACGGCGCGGACAATGGTGGCGTTGCCGCAGAACCACCCCAGACGCCAGCCGATCATATTCCAACCCTTCGACATCGAGTGGATCTCGATTCCGACATCCTTGGCGCCGTCGACCTCCAGAAAACTCATCGGGCGGGCACGGAAGCTGAACATCCCGTGCGCGGCGTCTTGGACGATGACGATGTCGTTCTTGTGGGCGAATTCCACTAAGCTGTCGAAGAACGCGGCGGTTCCGAGCTGACCGGTCGGGCTGTTCGGGTAATTGACGACCAGAAGTTTCGCTTTGGCCAGGATATCGTCGGGGATCGACTTAAGATCGGGGTAGAAGTCGTTCTCGGCCAGAAGGGGGAGCTTGTAGACGCTTCCGCCGCTATAGAGGGTGTGTGTTCCGGCCACCGGGTACCCCGGGACGGTCATCAAGGTGACATCTCCCGGATTGATAAAGGCCTCGGGGATCATCGCCAGGGCGGTCTTGGAACCGATGCAGTGGTTGATCTCGGTCACCGGGTCGAGCGTCACGCCGAAACGGCGCTTCATAAAGCGGGCGGCGGCCTCTTTGAACTCCAGACATCCGTTGTCGGCGTAGCCGCGGTTCTCGAGCTTATTGATCTCTTCCGCCAGACGGGCGCGGATTGCCGGGGCGGCCATCTCGTCGTTTTCCCCGATCCCGAAGTCCAGCAGCTTCCGATCGGGGAAATCGGCCAGCGCCTTGCGCTTGGCGCGCTTGATCTTCTCGAACTTATAGATTTCGGTGCTCTTCCCGTAGTTGCGACCGCCGATACGATCGGCAAACAGCTTCTGAAAATACGGTTCGCTCATAGATCTTTTTTCTGGTTATGATTCTTCCTGGCGGCGCTTTTTGACGGATGATTCGCGCACCTCCGGCGCGCCGGCTAAAAGGGAAGGGGCGCTCAAAGAAGAACGCCCTTCCCGAAAAGCGACTATTTTAACCGAATAACCCGTTGTTGTGAATTCTGTCTTCCCCCAAATTCCCTTTAAGGGAGAGACTTTTCACTGGCCGGCCTCCTCGATGACGACGATCTCGTAGATCGGAACCGACGCGACTGTGACGGTGAGTATGCCGTCCGATATAACTTGTCGCCGGCGTTGTCCCCTCCGGCTGCACGGTGACCGCCTTGGGAGCGCTGGCCAGCCGGACGCGCAGCTCGACCGGCCCGACCGGCTCGATCGAGTCGTAGAACTTGGCGTTGTCCTCCGGCGGGGTGATATTGATCAGATGAACCGCCAGGAGGCCGTCGGCGGTGCGCGTCAATGTCAGGTCGACGTATGGATTCCCCTCGACGGTTGCCAGGCGATCGGTAAAGAGAGCGTCCACCGCCGAGAGGATCACCTCATCCGGGGCGTGATCGATGTCGATCACCGCGAAACGGCCGTTCCCCAGGTTAAAGAGTGTCGCCTCGCCGCCAATCTCTTGACCCTCGCCGGCGGCGGCGATCAAATCACCGAACAGCGGTCTCATCAAAGAACCGGCCAGAAGCAGGTTTCCTCCGCCGCGAACGTACTGCGTCATTTTGCTGACCAGTTCCGGCTCAAGTTCCCCCCACTGATAGACCACGACCAGCGGAAAACTCTCTATTTGGTCCATCAGTTTTTGCGTCGTCAGGATCGACGTCGGGATCTGGTGGTCCAGAAGAGTGCGGCAGATCGACGTGCCGAGCGAGGCGTCTCCAGCGAACGGACGCAGATTGTCCCGATCCCAACGGATATAGCTCATTTCGGTGGAAAGCAGCACCGCCGCTTGGGGAACCACCTCCCCGCGGAAGGCGAACTTTTGGCGCTGGCGGCAAAAGTCCGCCGCCTCGGCGTAGGGACGCAGCAGATCAGTATCGACGCTCCCATCCTTTTTTTGCGGGTAATAGGCCTGGAACCCCCCTCCCTGGGAGATGACGCAGGCCGCCTCCCTCTGCAGCTGAACGGCCCCTTTATACTGAAGGGACGGATTCCCCGGAAGGAATCCCCACCCCATAAGGTCCCAAGGACGTCCCTGGCCGGCGAAAAAGCGGGAGAGAAAACGGACCACATCGACCGGCCCGGTCCCCGCGGCGTCGGAGTAGTCCCCCGAGAGGAAATCGACCTCGTCACACGGCGGCTCGGGCATCATATACGAGTAGGCCCAGTTGCCGCAGTAGGCGAAACCGGGAACCGCCTCCTTGACACTCGCGGCGCAGTGGCGCAGATACCGGCGGTACAGCTCGCGGTGGAACTGCGACCACTCGTGCCAGTTGGGGTCGGACGGCTCGGTCGGGACAGTCTCGATACCCGTGGCGCGGGTAAACTCCTCTTGAAGCGAAGCCGTCCAGTCCCGCGTCAGTCCCCAGCAGTCGCCGTCGACCCAAATCCCGTCCAGGCCGTATTCTTTCCCCAGCTCGATCACCTGGGGGATCAGCAGCTCATCGGCATAGGGGCCGGCTGCCGACATCGTCCCGGCGGCATACCCTCCATCGCTGCCGATCGCCTGCCACTGGGGGTGCTGGATTCCCGCCTCTCGATCGATCAGGCCGGAGTAGTGCCCATAGAGGGCCACGCCGCGGCGCTTCGTCACCTTTCGCCAGACGCGCAGCTGATCGGCGGCGATATGCTCGGATCGGTTGCTGAAGCGGGTCCGAAAACTGGCGACCCCGGGATGCCCCTTGGTATCGACCTGGATGAAATCGGGGCCAACCATATCGATGATGGTATCGACCATCTCCTCGGTGACGGTCTGGCCGATGTTTTTGCAGTCGTGGGTGGCGTGGAAGTCGAAGTGAATCCCGAGGAAACTGTCTTCGCGCTTCAGGCGGCTCGGCTCTTCTTCGCCGGTTTCCTGGGCAAAGAGAAAACCGGCGGCCAGAAGAAAGACCGGGAGCAGATACAGGGTATGTTTGATTTTCATCGCGTGTGACTCTTTCTCTTGCAGGACGTTAATTATTCTCGTTTGGCTTCCTCAATGACGACGATCTGGTAGATCGGAACCGACGGCACCGTGACCGCGGCGATGCCGTTGGAAAAATGCCACTGAAGAGGTGTCCCTTCCGGCTGCAGGGTGACCGCCTTGGGGGCTTCCTCCAAACGGACAAAGATCTTGACCGGCCCGACCGGGTCGATCTTGTCGTACAGCTCGGCGCCGCCTTCCGGCGGGGTGGTGTTAATCAGGTGAACGGCCGTTTCACCGCCGGCGGTGTGTGTCAGCGTCAGGTCGACGGGCGGATTCCCCTCCACGGCGATCCTCCGATTGGTGAAGAGAATGTCCACGGCGGTGAGGATCGCCTCCTCCGGGGCGCCGTCTTGGTCGATTAAGGCGAAATTGCCGCTTTTTAGATCAAACACACTCACCCCGTGACCGGCCGGCCGTCCCCATCCGGCCGCGCCGATCATCTCGCCGAACAGTTCCCTCATATGGGAACCGGCCAAAAGGAGCCGCCCGCCGCCGCTGACATATTCCCGCAGCTTGCCGATCAGCTCCGGCTCGAGCGTCTCCCACTGATAGACGACAATCAGCGGGAAACGCTCCATCTGGTCCATAAGGTTTTTTGTCGTCAGAACCGAGATCGGGAGCTGGTGGTTCAGGAGCGTTGCGCAGATACTGTCCCCCAGGTGAAAATCCCCGTCAAACAGGGGTCTGCCCTCCCGATCCCACCGGCTGTAGCTCCCCTCGGTGGAGAGGAGCACCGCCGTCTGCGGGATCACCTCTCCCTTAAAGGCGTACTTTTGGCGCTGACGGCAAAAGCCGGCCGCCTCGGCGTAGGCGCGCAGATTGTCGATTTGAACGCTTCCGTCCCGGTTTTGCAGGAAGCAGACCTCGAAACCGCCCCCCTGGGAGAGGACACAGGCCGCTTCCCGCTCAAGCTGTACCGCGCTTTTAAGGGCGTCGGGGCGCAGTCCCGACCAGGCCATCAGATCCCACGGTTTTCCCTGCCCGGCGAAAAAGCGGGCGAGGAACCGCGCGTGATCAATCGGTCCGGGCCCCGCGGCGGTGGAGAAATCCCCCGAGAGGAAATCGACCTCATCCCCGGGCGGCTCGGGCATCATGTGCGAGTAGGCCCAATTGGAACAATAGACAAAACCGGGCACCTCCTTTTTGACCGCCGAGCCGCAGTGACGAAGGTATTCGTGATAGAGCCGCCGCTGGAACTGTGACCACTCGTGCCAGTCGGGGTCGGACGGATCGGTCGGGACGCTTTCGATCCCAGTGGCGCGGGTAAACTCTTCTTGAATCGACGGCGTCCAGTCCCGCCTGGCCGCCCAGCAGTCGCCGTCGACCCAAACGCCGTCCAGGCCATACTCTTTCCCTAGCTCGATCAATTGGGGAATCATCAGTTCATCGGCATAAGGGCCGGCGGCCGACATGACGGCGGGACAGTACCCGCCGTCGCTGTTGACCGCCTGCCACTGGGGATGTTTCTTCCCCGCCTCGGTGTCCAGGATTCCCGAGTAGTGTGCCAGCAGCGGCACGCCGCGGCGCTTCGTCACCTTTCGCCAAACGCGCAGCTGATCGGCGGCGATATGTTCGCAGCGATTGGCGTATCGGGTCGGAAAGCTGGCGATCCCGGGATGTCCTTTGGTATCGACCTGAATATAATCCGGCCCGATCATATCAATGATTTCCTCGACCATCTCCTCGGTGACGGTCAGGCCGATGTTCCGGTCGTCGGCGGTGGCGTGGAAGTCGAAGTGGATCCCGAGGAAACAGTCTTCGCGCTTTAGGCGGCTCGGCTCTTGAGCGCCGGGCTCTTGACAGCGAAGAAAACCGCCGCCCAGAAGAAAGACGGGGATCAAAAACAGGGGGAACAATCTCTTCATCAGTGGTGATCCTCAAGTCACTGTCAAACCAAACGATACGCCGTGGCGCTGTTCTCAAGGGCCGCATCTTCCAAGCATACCGCGGCGGCGGGACAAAAACAAGCGTTTTCCTCCGCGCGCGGCCGTCGGACAGACTGAAATAACCAAGAAAAGGGGGCTTGATTTTCGCTCCCCGGTTCGTTAATCTTTCCCTTATCGACGGCTAGCGAGCGATCAAGATATCTCTAGCGAAAAACGAACAGTCACATTCACCGGAGACCAAAACGATGAAAACCCTCAACGTTGGTATGCTGGGCTGCGGCTTTATGGGCCGGACCCACTCGAACGCCTACAATCAAGTCGGGCACTTTTTTGACATCCCCTTCAAGCCGGTCCTGAAGTGCTGTTACGGCCGCCAGGAAGATATGGAGCAGCTCAAAAAGTTCCAGAAGGCCTGGGGCTATGAAGAGATCGAAACCGACTGGCGCAAGCTGATCGCCCGTCCCGACATCGACATCGTCGACGTGGTGGCTCCGAATTTCCTTCACAAAGATATGGTGATCGCCGCCGCGCAGGCGGGGAAGATGATCATCTGCGAAAAGCCGTTCGCGATGAACGCCGAAGAGGCCGAAGAGATGGTCGCCGCCGTCGATAAAGCGGGGGTCGCCAATATGGTCTCGTTCTGCTACCGACGTGTCCCGGCCGTGACTCTGTTCAAGCAGCTGGTCGACGAGGGGCGCATCGGCAAGCCGTTCCACTACCGCGCCGTCTATCTGCAGGACTACACCATCAGCCAGAAGGTTCCCGCCGGCGGTTCCTCGCTGTGGCGTCTCGACGCCAAGGTGGCGGGAAGCGGCGTGACCGGCGACCTGCTGGCCCACTCGATCGACGCGGCCGAGTGGATCAACGGCCCGATCAAGCGGCTGTGCGCGAAGACCGAAATCTTCATCAAAGAGCGGACCAACGCCGAGACCGGCGAGAAGGTGAAGATCACCATCGACGACGCCTGCATGTTCCTGGTCGAGTTCGCCAACGGCTCGATCGGAACGTTCGAGTCGTCCCGTTACGCCCGCGGCCGCAAGAACTACCAGATGATGGAGCTCAACGGCGAGAAGGGCGCCGCCATCTTCAACCTTGAGGAACCGGAATATATCCAGTTCTTCCGTTACGCCGACCCCGATACCGGGAAGAAGGTCGAAGACCACCTCACCGGCTGGCAGAAGATTCTCGTCACCAATGGCGAGCATCCGTACATGAGCCACTACTGGGTTCCCGGGACGATGATCGGTTACGAGCATTATTTCATCAACCAGCTGGCCGACTTCCTGATCGCCGCCGACAAGGGAGAGGTTTGCCACGCCGACGTTCACGACGCCCTGCGCGTTCAGAAGGTCTGCGACGCGGTGATCCGCAGCGCTAAAGAGGAGCGCTGGGTCGAGGTCTGAGCCGCGTCCCCGCGTCCACGTTTTTGGGGGGACCGCTGCGATAGAAACGCCTGCCAAGATAGATGCCCTGGTCGCCCTTTCCGGCGGGGTCGACAGCGCGTCGGCCGCGTCGCTGATGTCTCAGCGCCGCGGCCGCGTGGGGGGGGTGTTTATGCGCCATCGGTATCAGCCCGCGGCCGATACCCCTTTGGCGGCTGACGGTGAGATAACGGTCTTTCGCCCCGCCTCCGGCGGCCCGTCCCCCGCTTTTGAGCGTCTTGTTTGGACTCCCGAGCTGTTCCCTCTTCCGGCCGACGCCCTGGCGGCCTGGCGTATCGCCCGCTTTTTGGACATCCCCTTTTATCTGTGCGACGTCGATTCCCTCTTCGACAGCTGTGTCGTCTCGCCGTTTGTCTCCGGTTACCTGGCCGCGCGAACCCCGAATCCGTGTACCGTCTGTAATCGCCGGCTGAAGTTCGGCCTCCTTGTTTCTTTGGCGCGCCAGCTGGGGGCCGAGTATTTTGTCACGGGGCACTATGTCCGCGTTCTCCCCGCCAAAAAATGGCGGGAGTTTCCCCAAGAAGACGGCGCGTCTTTTCCCGAGTGGCTTCACCGGCTCGGGGACGATCAGCCCCTCCTCCTTCCTTCTCCCAGCGGCAAAGATCAATCGTATGTCCTTTGGAATCTGGACCGCTCGGTATTGAGCTCGCTTCATTTTCCCCTGGGGGAATTTTCCTCCAAAGACGAGGTGCGCCGCTATGCCCGACAGTGCCGGCTCCCGGTTCCGGAGAACCGCGAAAGCCAAGATATCTGCTTTATCCCCGAGGCCAGCCACTGGTCCTTTATCGACCGGTATCTCGCCGAGAAGGGGCTTTCCGCCGGCCAGACGGCGGGGGATTTTGTCGACCTCGACGGCCGGACGATCGGGAGGCACCCCGGCTATGAGCGGTACACCGTCGGCCAGCGCAAGGGGCTGCGGACAGGTTTCGGGGAGCGGATCTTTGTTCAGCGGATCGACGCGGCCGGCCGCCGGGTGGTTCTGGGACCGCGCGAGGCGCTGGCGGTGCGCCGCGTCGTCGCCCGCGGCGCCAACTGGCTGCTCGATATCCCGACGGGGGAGCCGTTCCGCTGCCGGGTCAAACTCCGCTACCGAAGCGCTCCCCTGGCCGCGGCCGTGACCGCCTCGGCCGACGGAACGCTTTTGGCCGAACTGGAGGAGCCGTTCTTCGGCGCCGCGCCGGGGCAGTCGCTCGTTTGCTACGCGGGGGGTGTCCTGCTGGGGGGCGGGGTGATCGATCGGGCCGAATAACCGGCCGCTGCGCTCGGCTGTGGGGTTTTTCGACCGCTCTTGTCGTTTATAATTGGCTCGAAGCCGGGATCGGGCGATATAAAAAGAAAGTCGTCGGTATCGGCCGAAGGTTATTTCATCAGGAGGAGTATTGGCGATGTCGGAATATCTGGATCGCGCGATTGAGGCGGCGCGGGCCGCCGGTCAGATACAGCGTCAGGGAATGGGGAAGGTCGGTTTTCGCGAGAAGGGGTGGGCCGATCTGGTGACGGAAGTCGATATCGCCTCCCAAAAGACCATCTGCGAGCTATTGCGTCAGTCGTTCCCCAGCCATCGCTTCCTCGGGGAGGAAGGGGGAGAGGGAATGTTGGAGGAGAGCCAGTGCGGCAGCGGCGCTCCTCAGGATCTTCCCTATACCTGGATCATCGACCCGCTGGACGGCACCACCAACTTCGTCCACCAGGTTCCTCTCTTTGGGCCGTCGATCGCCCTGGCGCGCGGCAGCGAGCTGCTGTGCGGCGTCATCTACAACCCGATCCTGGACGAACTGTACTTCGCCGAGGCGGGGCAGGGGGCCTTCCGCGACGGTCAGCGTCTGACGGTCTCGCAAACGACCGACCTGGAGCATTCCCTCGCCTCGGTCTCGTTCCCGACCAAGACCGAGGGGGACTCCCCCGATTTCCTCGCCTTTTTGGTGATGCTGGCCGAGACTCAGGCGATCCGCCGCATGGGGACCACGGCGATCAACCTCGCCTACCTGGCCTCGGGAAAGTTTGACCTTCTTTCCTGCCAGTGCGCGCACGCCTGGGATGTGGCCGCCGGAGTTCTTCTGGCCCGCGAGGCGGGCGCGGTGGTGACCGGCCCCGGCGGCACCCCGTTCGACCTGGCCCACCCGGGAGTCATTGCCGCGGCGACAAAAGAGCTCCACGACGAATTCCTGGAAGCTATGGCGGAGGTCTGACCGATGGCTCTTCTTCGAACCAACTACAGCAAGCTCCATACCCATATTTTCCCGATCGATGCCGACCAGGTGGTGATTGGGCGCCAGCCCGATTGCGCCATTGTGCTTAACTTCGCGGCGGTGAGCCGATGCCACGCGATGATCACCCGCTCCGGGGCCGAATACACGATCACCGATCTGGGGAGCCGAAACGGGACGCG
>CADBTE010000019.1 GCA_902797455.1 uncultured Planctomycetota bacterium
AAAGCCGCGGCGCCGAGAGCCGAGCCCTTGAGCATATCGCGGCGGGAAAGGGAATGGGGGCGGAATACGTTCATTGTCGTGTCCTCGTGTTTGGTTGTTTATTTAGTTCTATGTTTAGTTTTTTGTTTCGTCTTAAAATATTCACGTATTACTTCAGTACCCACCGGGCCATCTTGACGATCGCCTTGGCGCCCGGCGCGGGGGTCTCGTACCAGACCGTCACCAGCGAGCCGTCCGACAGCTGCGCGGTCGACGGGTAGCCGAGATCGCCGCTGACGTCGTTTGGGCCGATGTACATCGGCTCGGACCAGCTTTTGCCGCGGTCGTCCGAAACACGGACGTACTGGCCCAGCGGCGCGCGGCGATAGCCGTACGACATCAGCAGCCGGCCGTCGGCCAGCCGCGTCAGGTGCGACGGCAGTCCCCAGACGCCGATTTCGTGCGGCTCGGTCCAGGTTTTGCCGCCGTCGTGCGACTCGCACTGCAGCGTCTCCTGGTTGTTTCGCTCGTTGTGATTGCGGATCTGGACGATGAGCGTCCCGTCCTCGGCCTCGACGCCGTGCAGTTCGTGGTAGTGATCGATCGAGTCTCCCCCGCGCGCGGGAATCGCCGAGAGAAACGCCCAGTTCTGCCCGTCGTCGTCCGAATACCAGACGCTGACCCGGTTCCCCGAGGGGACCATGGTTTCGCCGGCGGCCTTCTCGCGCCGGAAAAACTCGGCCCGCTCTTCGGTCCACATCTCGACCCCCGGATAGATAACGCGCCCCGATTTCATCTGGAACGGCCCGTGGTTCGAGTTGACCGGGATCCGGCGGCGCGCCTCCCAGTTGACGCCGTCGTCGGTGGAGCGCAGCAGAAAACACCCCAGTTCGCGGATGCTCTCCCGCTCGCCGAGACGCTCACAGGCCTTCTTCCAGCGGTTGTACCGCTGGTCGGACATTTCTTTCTCCCCCTTGGCGCGGCGCTCGGCCTCTTCCTTGAGCATGGCGGCGTACTTGCCGTTCGGGTCGGTGTAGGTCGTGACCAGAAGCGTCCCCTTGTCGGTCACCAATAGTCCGCCGTCCCGGTCGTCGATCGGACTGTCGTAAATCGTTTGCGGCCAGGTCCAGGTTTGACCCTTGTCGCGGGAACGGAACATATCGACCCGCCCGAACGGGCAGATATGCCCCTCGCGGCCGCCCGAGGCGACGACGATCAGCTCGTCGTCCTTGGTCACCCCGACCGTCGGCCAGCCGTAGTAGATGTCCGGCGTCTCGGTGACGGGTTTCGTCCAGAGGATCTCGAACGCCGGCGCCTCGGCCCGCGCCTTGCCCAGGCCGAAGGATGATGTTAAGAAAGCCGCCGCGCCGGCGCTTTTGAGCAGTTCGCGGCGCGTGATGTGAGGGGAAATCACTTCAGTACCCACCGCGCCATCTTAATCACTGTCTTCGCGCCCTCAGCCGGGGTCTCGTACCAGATCGTGATCAGCGAGCCGTCCGACAGCTGGACGGTCGACGGATAGCCGAGGTCCGCGCTGACATCGTTCGGGCCGAGGTACATCGGATCGGACCAGCTTTTGCCGCGGTCGTCCGAAACACGGGCGTACTGGCCCATCGACTCGATGCGGCAGCCGTACGACATCAGCAGCCGCCCATCGGCCAGCCGCAGCAGGTGCGACGGGTATCCCCGCACGCCGATGGCGCGCGGTACCGTCCAGGTCTTTCCCCCGTCGGTCGACTCGCATTGGAGCGTCTGTAAATTGTCACGCTCGTTGTGATTGCGCATCTGGACGATGATCGTTCCGTCCTCGGCCTCGACCCCGTGCAGTTCGTGGTACAGGTACGGGTCGTCCCCCTCGCGCGTCGGGATCGCCGACAGAAACGCCCAGTTCTGCCCGTCGTCGTCCGAGTACCAGAGGCTGACGCGGTTTCCCGAGGGGTTGGCTTTCGCGCCGGCGGCCTTCTCTTGCGCGAAGAACTCGGCCCGCTCGTCGGTAAACATCTCCACGCCGGGATAGAGAATCCGTCCCGACTTGGTTTGGAACGGCCCGTGGTTCGCGTTGACGGGGATCCGCCGCCGCGCCTCCCAGTTGACCCCGTCGTCGGTGGAGCGAAGGATCCAGCTCCCCAGCTCGCGGATACGCTCTTGCTCGCCGATGCGGCCGATGACCCTCATCCAGCGGTCGAACCGCTCGTCGGACATCTCTTTTTCGCCGCGGGAGCGGCGGTCGAGCTCGGGGTCCAAGACGTAGCCGTAATGCTCGATCGAGGTGAACCAGGTGACTAGGATCGTCCCCTTGTCGGTCACTAAAATCCCGGGGTCCCGGTCGTCCAGGGGACTGTCGCTGAGCGTCTGCGGCCAGGTCCAGGTCTGGCCGTTGTCGCGGGAGCGGAGCATATCGATCCGGCCGAACGGGCACAGGTGCGCCTCGCGGCCGCCGGAAACCACAATGATCAGCTCTCCGTCGGCGGTCACCGCGATCGTCGGCCAGCCAAAGTAGATATCGGGGGATTCGGTGATAGTCTGTGTCGAGAGTATCTCGAACGCCGGGGCTTGTCCGCCAAAGGCGGCGCGGGGGAGAAAACCGGCACCAAACAGCGCCGCCGCGCCGGCGCCTTTGAGCAGATCGCGGCGGGTGATTGGGGAAAAATCCATAGTGAATATCCTTTAGTTTTTCAGCACCCAGTGAACCATCTTGACGATCGTGTTCGCCGCGTCCTTGGGGGTCTCGTACCAGACCGATACCAGCGAGCCGTCCGACAGCTGAACGCTCGACGGGTACCCGTTGTCGCGGGGGACCTCGGTTCGGAACATGTACGGCTCGGACCAGCTTTTCCCGCTGTCATCGGAAATACGGACACAC
>CADBTE010000020.1 GCA_902797455.1 uncultured Planctomycetota bacterium
GCCGCCGTTTGCCTGGCCTTGTTTGTTTTGGGGTGCGGCAGGGTCGATTCCCGCGCCGGGGACGAACATGAGCATGGCCAGCAGGAACACGGAGCGCACGAGCACGGCGAATCCTGGGCGCTGGCCAAACATGGGCAGACGGCCGCGCGCTTTCCGGGGGGAGCGTACGCGCTGGAGGTGACCGGTGATGAAGCGTCGGGACTGGTGACGGCCTATTTGACCGACGCGCGCTTTGAGCCGCTCGAGGCCGACGCGGCGCAGATACGGCTGAATTTCGCGGCCGACGGCGCGCCGGAGAGTTTTACTCTGACAAGAAAAGAAAATACCGCCTCGGGCGAGGCGGTATTCACCGTGACCGACCAACATCTGGCCGAGTTGATTCACGACGGCTGGCGGGGCAAAGCGGCCGCGTGGACGGAGATCGGCGGCTCCCCCTACAGCGCCGAGCTGGTAAAACTGGGAGGCCGCGATCACCACGATCACGATCACCACGACCATGATCACCGCGATCATGATCACCGCGATCACTGAGCCGGTTTCTTATACGACAGAACCGGATTGCGGGCGGCCTTGGTCTCGTCGGGACGGCCGATGACGGTGTTGTGCGGCGCGCCCTGGACGAGCTCGGGGGTCGTCTCGGCCTCGCGGGCGATCTGTTTCATCGCCTCGGCCAGCGCGTCGAGACGCGACTTACTCTCGGTCTCGGTCGGCTCGAACATCATCGCCTCGTGGACGATCATCGGGAAGTAGATGGTCGGCGGATGGTACTTAAAGTCGATCAGCCGCTTGGCGATATCGAGCGTCCGCACCCCGCTGGGGGCCTGGCGCAGGTTCGAGGCGACGAACTCGTGCTTGCAGAGGGTGTTGAACGGAATATCGAAATATTCGCTGAGGCGGCAGCGGAGGTAGTTGGCGTTGAGCACCGCCAGCTGCGCGGCGTTCTTGAGCCCCTCGTAGCCGACCGACTTAATGTAGGCGTACGCCTTGAGGCAGACGCCGAAGTTGCCGAAGAACGACTTGACCTTTCCGATCGACTTTTCCTCATCGGCGTCGAAGACGATCTGGCCGTCGTCGCCGCGGCGGATGGTCGGGTAGGGAAGGTAAGGTCGCAGGAACTGTTTGACGCCGACCGGCCCGGCTCCCGGACCGCCGCCGCCGTGCGGGGTCGAGAAGGTCTTGTGAAGGTTGACGTGGACCACGTCGAACCCCATATCTCCCGGACGGGCGACTCCGACAATGGCGTTGAGGTTCGCGCCGTCGTAGTAGAGCAGCCCCCCGCAGTCGTGCACCAGGCGGGAGATCTCAAGGATATTCTTTTCGAACAGCCCGAGGGTGTTCGGATTGGTCAGCATCAGGCCGGCGACATCCGGGCCGCACTTGGCGGCCAGATCGTCGAGGTCGACCAGCCCGTCCGGTCCGCTTTTGACCACCCGGACCGTAAAGCCCGCCATCACGGCGCTGGCCGGGTTGGTTCCGTGGGCCGAGTCGGGGATCAGGACGACCTTGCGGTCGTTCTGCCCCTGGTCGCGAAGATAGGCGTGGATGATCATCATCCCCGTCAGCTCGCCGTGGGCCCCGGCGGCCGGCTGGAGGGTGAAGGCGTCCATTCCCGTCAGGTCGGCGAGCATCTCCTGAAGCTCGCACATCAGATGGTCGGCGCCCGGCTGGACGCAGTTGGGGTGGATATCGGCGAAGCCGGGCAGCTGCGCGGCCCACTGATTGACCTTGGGACTGTATTTCATCGTGCAGGAGCCCAGGGCGTAGGTCCCGTCGTCGACCCCAAAGGCGCGGTGCGACAGTTCCACGAAATGGCGCACCGCCTCGACCTCGGACAGTTCGGGAAGGTCGACCGGAGCGCTTCGCAGCTGATCGTGGGGGATATTCTCGGTGGCCGGCGGAAGGTCGTCCATCGGAAAACGGAACGCGTTGGAGCCGGGAACGTCTTTTTCGAATAGGAGTTTCATTGAATCGCCTCCCGCGCGTCGTCCATCACGTCGACTAACTGGTCAATCTCTTCGGGGGTTCGTTTTTCGGTGAAGGCCAGAAGGACCCCTCCCTCCACGGGGATGCCTCCGGTGGTATCGGGGAAAGTGATCTTTTTGGCGTTGAGCGCGTCGTCCTCGCCGGTGTAGCGTTTGTGCCACAGATCGATCGTCGCCTCGATCCACTCCTCGGGGGCGTCGGATCCGACGACAAACTCGCGGAAGAACGGCCGATTGTAGAGCAGAGGCATGCCGCGCAGCTCAAACTGCTCCCGGGCGTAGAGCGCCAGCCGGTGGGAACGTTCGGCCGCCTGGCGGAATCCCACCGGACCGACCACGGTCAGGTAGATCGAGGCGGCCAGGGCGTTGAGCGCCTCGTTCGAGCAGATGTTGGAGTTCGCCTTCTCGCGGCGGATATGCTGTTCGCGGGCCTGCAGCGTTAGGACAAAAGCCCGGTTTCCGTCGGCGTCGGTGGTTTCCCCGATGAGCCGGCCGGGGATCTTGCGCATCAGTTTTTGTGTCACCGCCATAAAACCGACATGCGGGCCTCCGTAGCTCATGGGGCTGCCCAGCGGCTGGGCGTCGCCGACGGCGATATCGGCGCCGTATTCCCCGGGGGATTTCAGCAGGGCCAGGGAGACCGGGTCGACCTGCATAATGACCAGCGCGGCGCTGTTTTGGCGCACCGCGGCGATCATCTCGGCGGCCGGTTCCAGACAGCCGAAGTAGTTCGGCTGGGGAATGACCACCGCGGCGACTTGGTCGTTGAGCGCGCCGGCCAGGGCGTCCGGATCGGTCGCTCCGTTTTTCGCCGGAAGCGTTTGAACGTTCATGATCCCGGAGCTGGCGTAGGTCTTGACGATCTGCGCGTAGTCGGGATGGACCGTCTCGGGGAGGAGAATGGTCTTTTTCTTGGTCCCCTCAGCGGCGATCGAGCAGGCGCTGGCCAGGGCCGAGCCGCCGTCGTAAAGCGAGGCATTGGCGATATCGAGCCCCGTCAGCCGGCAGATGTAGGTCTGGTACTCGAAGATCGACTGGAGGATCCCCTGAGACAGTTCCGGCTGATAGGGGGTGTAGGCCGTGTAGAACTCCTCGCGGGCCAGCAGCTCGCCGACCGCCGCGGGGATAAACGCGTCGCTGCACCCGCCCCCCAAAAAGCAGGGGGCGTCGTCGGCGCTGAGGTTCTCGCCGGCCAGTTCGCGCAGGTGGGCGCGCAGCCGCGGCTCGGTCATCCCCGGGCGATCCGGGAGCCGGCATTGGTCGAGGATTTCACGGGGGATATCATCAAAGAGTTGATCGAGCGACTCTAACCC
>CADBTE010000021.1 GCA_902797455.1 uncultured Planctomycetota bacterium
ATTCGCGTCGAGCCACAGATAGATGGCGCGGCGATCCTCCTCCGAAAGTCCAATATCCTTATGGGTATCGTCGTCGAGGATCTTTGTCAGGCGGCTGACGTCGGCGCCGCACTCACCGGGGAACGTGCAGGTGTGACGGATTGTCTGATCCAGCCATTCGTACCATCGCAGGTAGGGGCGCAGGTTCAGATACGAAAGCGAGAACGCACCGTGCGGTTCTGCGTTTAAGATCGGATTGTGGCTGTTTTCACCCCAGTCGTGGCATCTCACACACGCGCGGTTGAGGACCGGCTGAACCAGTTGGACATAGTTAAACGGAAGTGTCCCCGCTGGACCGGGAGTAATTTGCGAGGCGGGGCGCAGGAAGGCGATCCGGTTCTTCTGGATGTTGTCGGCGGTAGTCTGCGCCTGCTCGTGGCAGCCGACACAGCCGCGGTTTTCCCCCGGCTGAAGATAGACTTCGCTGCGCATCGACTGGACGGCACGGCCCGACTCATCGACCGCTTGGAAGTAGAGCGGCTTGCGCGCCGGGGCAATGAAGTGCGCCGAACCGTCTTTCTCGACCGGGACGGTCCCAAGCAGCATCCGCGCCGAGCCGGCGAAGTCATGACCGATTTGCGGGACATTGCCGGTATGGGTGGGGTACTTGGGCAGAAGCTGATAGATCCGCAGCTCCTTGATTGGGCGATCCTCCGGCAACGGACGCAGCGACTCGTAGACATTGCTCAAGCTGAACGTTCCTACCGCGTCTTTCTCGCCGTCATCGGCCGACTGCGGCGCGATGACCGGGGCGGCAGGAGTCTCGGCGATCAAGAGCGGATCTCGGCATTCAAACTCCGGGTCTTCATAGAGAAGCTCGAGGTTCCCGATCTTGTCGCGGTAATAGACCCCCGTTCGGCCGTGCCTGACGGTCTCGTGCGTCAGATTGCCATTGGTCGGCAGATACCCTCCCAGCGGCTGGTGACTGTACGCCGTCAGGCAGCTTTCCTCCGACAGCGGGAAGGGGGAATAGTAGTAATGATTGGGAGTATAGCCCGCGCTGGAGCCGCTGCCGGGAAGGGGGGATTCGGGGAAGGGAATCTCGGGGGTGAACATCTCGATGGCCCCCAGATCGTCGAAACCGGTCTGCGGGTCGTAGGTGACCTTCGACGGGTCGAGAATCAAGATCGTTCCGCCGACGGCCAGATGGTGGGCCGCGCCGATGAACATCACTTTATTCGAACCGGGGATCACCCGCGGCTGAATACAGACGTAGATATCCTCGGTATAGTTCCCAAAGAGTGAGACGGCGCCGGTTCCGTCGGGATTGGTGAGCCACAGTCCCTGATAGCGCTGCGCGGGGCGGTCGACGTAGTCCCAGCGGCAGTAGATGATACGCCCGTCGTTCATCACCTGCGGGGTCCATTCGTTCGTCTCGTGCCACGAGAGGGTCTTGATACTCCCGTCTTTGTCGAGCCGATGGAGCGTCGCCGTCATAATCGGTTCATGAGCGCCGTTGCAGCGGGCGAAACTCCCGCGCCGGGTTGAGCAGAAGACGACCCCGCCGTCAGGAAGCGGCGCGCCGCAGAAATCGTCCCAAACCCCTTCGGTGAGCTGTCGGCAGGAACCGTCGGCGAGGTTCATCTCAAAGAGATGGAATTTCCCCTCGGGATCTTTAAGGAAGTTCCCCAGCTGGGTGTCGGTGTCGGGGAGGCCCGGATCACCTCGCTGCAGGATATCGACCGCGTCAAGGCGCGGGGCGTTGGGGTCCATTACCTTCGAGAAGTCGGCGAACGAGAAGTAAAGCGTTTTAGCGTCGTTGGATAGGTTCGGTGTGGAGAACTGCCCCATCGGGAAATCTTTCGTCAGCTCGACGGTCTGGAACGACATCCCGGGATTTTTCAGAATGAAGAGCCCGCCGCCGTGGATATTGCTGAAGCGTAAATAGTACGAGAGGTAGTCGTTGAGAACCTCAAAGCCGTAGCGATTCCCCTTGAGGAAAACGATCTGGCGGCCGGCCAGCTCCTTGCTGGAGAAGATCGCGCGGCGCATCGCCAGACGGAGCTTTCGATAGTGGGCCAGGATTTCTG
>CADBTE010000022.1 GCA_902797455.1 uncultured Planctomycetota bacterium
CCCCAAAATACCGAGACGGCGGTGATGCTGCGCCGCATCTACTCCGCCCCGGGGCTGCCGCTGTTCGTCAAAGAGCCGTTCTTCGACCGCACCGCCCCGGATAATTGGCTTGGGACCGCCCGCTACAACACGGCCCTTTCGGCCCTGGCGATGGGGCATTGGCACGCCGCCCGGACGATCCTCGAGGAACTGACCGACTACGCCGCCGCCTGGCCGAACCTGTGGCGGACCCTGGCGGTGGCCCGCCTGTGGCTGTGCGACGAGGTCGGTTCCTCCGACGCCTTCGCCCGCTTCGCCCGCGCGGCCGGGGTGCCGTTCGACGACGCCCTCGACGCCGAGATTTTGGTCAACTTCGCCCGTGAGGAAGACGACCTGATCAACGCTGTTCAGGCCAGTTACGAGATTGCCGAGGAGGACCGCCTGCTGGAGGCGCTTTTGTCGCGCCGCGACCTGGTCAATGTTCCGTTCGACCCGCGCCTGTTCGGCGACGCCGATCATCCGGGCCCCAGCCACCTGTTCCATCTTCTCGATCGTCCGGTCCCCGCCGATGATGTTCCGATCACTTTGGAAACCGCCCCGCGCCGTCTGGCCCGCGTCCTGCTGTACGGCCGCCAGACCGACCGCCCCGCGCGCGTGGAGATCAACGCCCTGGAGCCGAACCTCGACACGGCCGTGGAGCGTGTGGCGGCGCTGGCCGGCGACGGCTGGAAAGCCGAGCCCGAGACGCTGCGCCAGCCGGCGACCTCGTGGCTGGCCATGCGCCTCCATCCCGAGTTCGACCTGGGGCGCGCCGCCGCCCGGCTCACGCCCGAGATTGTTAAAGAATTAAGCCGCGGTTATTTCGCCGAGGTCTTCCTCCCCGCGTGGATGGAGCACCCCTCGGCCGATCTCGACGGCAAGACCCCGCGGCAGGCCGCCGCCGAGAACTTCCCGCCGGTGCGCCTGGCCGCCGCCGCGGCGATGATTTCTCTGCAGCTGCCGCCGGCCAGTGTTGACGAGGCCGAAACGCTGCTTCGCGAAACGCTCCATCTTCCGACGCCCGCCGCGCTGAGCGCCCCCGAGGGGGATGACGAGGCGCGCCGCTTCTTTGCCGCTCTCCCCATCTGGCGCTGGAATCGGGTCGACCCGCGGTCGTACTCCCCGGCCGTGGCCGCGCGCCTTTTGCCGACGGCCCACCTTCTGGGAGAGGAACGGACCGTCCTGACGCTCGCCCGCCGCATCTTAGACGCTCCGGCTCCCGCCGAGGGGGATGCCGCGGCGTTCACCGCCCGTTTGATGGCGTACGACCGGCTGATCGACGAGGCCTCGGCCAACGACGCCACGCTCGACGGGGCCCGCGATCTGCTCAAGCGCGCCTATGAGGAGGCCCGCCTGGCGGGGGCCTCCGACGGGGCGCTCAACCTCAAAGAGCTGGCGCTGTGCCTGGCCGATCAAGATATCGAGGGGTTCCAGAGAATGCTGGCTCATATCAGCCAGACGCACCGCGGCGAGCCGGAGGTGATGCAGGCCCTTCAGGTGCTGCTTGTTCGGCTGGGGCTGATCAATCCCGACGGCACCCCGCGGGCGATGGGAACCCCCGGCGCCGGCGCCGCGCCGATCGGCGGCGCCGACGATGCCCCGATGGCCGCCCCGCGAGAGGAACCCTCCTCGGGGATTTGGACTCCCGATTCCGATCGTCCCTCCTCCGGCGGGGGCGGCGGCAAGCTCTGGGTTCCGGACTGATTCACCCCCCGGCGCGTTAAAAGAGTAAGAAACGATGCTGATCGATCTGTCCCGCCCGATCAACGAGGCGACCCCGGTCTATCCCGGCGATCCCCTCTTTACCCGCGTGATCGAGGCCGACTACCCCTGCGACGGCTATCGCCTCACGTCGGTCACGTTCGGGACGCACCTGGGTACCCACCTCGACGCGCCGAGGCACTTTTTCTGCGACGGCGAGTCGCTCGGCGA
Organism: uncultured Planctomycetota bacterium; assembly: GCA_902797455.1. Taxonomy (GTDB): domain Bacteria; phylum Planctomycetota; class Planctomycetia; order Pirellulales; family Thermoguttaceae; genus RUG695. The sequence continues at coordinate 1,951 of CADBTE010000022.1, forward strand.
TCTTCCGCTGGAGACCTTCGATACCGAGGCGGTCCTGTGCGACCTGGCCCCGGCGCTGGCCGAACAGCCCCGCGGCGGCGCCGCGGCGAAGATCACCCCCGAGCTTCTGGCCCCCTTCGCCGATGTTCTTCAAAGCGTCCCGGCGGTGATCCTTCGTACCGGATGGGGGGAACGCTGGGGGCAAAGCGACTACTTCACCTCGTTCCCCTCGATTCTCCCCGAGACGGCCGATTGGCTGGCCGACTACCCGATTAAGATATTGGGGCTCGATACCCCGTCGCTGTCGGCCTACGGCAACGCCCTCTTCGGGACCGATTCCGCCGCGTGGGGAGGGCCCCTTTGCGAGGCGCTTCTGCACAGCGACGCGGAGTCGCACCGGATTCTTCTGGGCCGCCGGCCGCCGATCCTGCCGCTGGAGAACCTCGCCGCGCTGGAGAAACTCCCCGCCGGGGAGCCGTTTCGCCTGCTGTGCTTCCCCCTGCCGGTCGACGAGATCGACGGTTTCCCGGTGCGCGCCTGCGCGAAACTGACCGAAGCGGCCCTCCCCTTCCGCGTGGTGGAATAACCCCCCCGTTTCGCCCGCCAAGATGGTGCTTTGAAAGAAAAAACTCCTTGCAAAGCGCTGTCGGGTTGTTAAAATAGAGAAAGTGTATTCTCCGCTCCGGGGCCTTCCCCGAGGTGTCTGTCCCCCAAAAAGAACATTCCCGCGATCATAAATATATGGCCGGCAAACGACGTGATGATCTGTTCGACGACAGCTCGATGTCCTTCGGCGAACATCTCGATGAACTGCGCTATCG
>CADBTE010000023.1 GCA_902797455.1 uncultured Planctomycetota bacterium
CAAATGTGAGCAGACAGCGTTTCATCGGTGTTATTCTCCTATTGATCCATTTTTAAACGCGCGAGGGCTGCCTCGCTTACAGCGTGTTTGAAATACCATTATAACGGGGGAAAATCAAAAATCTCCCCCTTCGCGCCGAAGATGCGGCCGTTTTATCAGGACGGCAGCGGCCCGGCGGCCCGGTTGACCGTGATCTTGAGTTTCGACCCCTCGGCGACGATCTTGCCCGCTAAGATATCCTCTTCGGTGAGGCGGGCGGCCATGATCTGCCGCTCGCCGAAGCGGTCGAAGTCGTACGTCAGATAGATGGTGCCGTCCTCGGTTTGGGTACCGTCGGGGTACGAGACATTTTTACGTTCGTCCAAAAGAAGAGAGCTGTTCCAGGTGACGCCGTCGTCGTCGCTTAAAAACGCCGTCATCCGGACACGGCCGACGTCGCGGTCGATCGGGCCGTTTTTCACCAGCAGGAGCCGTCCGGAGCGCATGCGGCGGACCAGGAAACGGCTGGAAGTGTGTTTGATGGGGGATTCGGCCAGATCGGTCCAGGTGACGCCGCCGTCCTCCGAGACGGTCTCGGCTATCCCGGTTCGGGTTCGGGCGTACATCTTAAAGGAGCCGTCTTTCATCTCGACGATGTTGTGCTCATCCCAAAGCGCGAGCCTGTGATCCGCCTTCGCGCTCCCCAGGAAAGTGAACGTTTCCCCCCGGTCGGCCGAACACCAAAGCGAGGTGCCGACATGTTCCCTCGGGACGGAGGCGCTGTACTTTCCGTCGAAGCGCCACACGGCGACCGGGAAAAGATAACGGCCGCGCGAGTCGACGATCGGTTTTCCCATCATCACACCGTCGCAGATACGCCGGGGGGCGGACCAGACGGCGTCTTTTCCCGCTTTGGGGTTGTCGGTGGTGATCGTCCAGACGCCCGCGCGTCCGTCCCACAGCGGCCACTGGGCGTCGGGGACTTTTTCTCCCTGCGTCCAGAAGAGCCAAAGCCGCCCGGCCGGGTCGCGCCAGATCGCCGGGTCGAAGGCGCGGACCATCCCCGGAGGGTCGATCGCCAGCAGCGGCTCGGACCAGGTCTCCCCCCGGTCGGAACTGTGGGCCAGCAGAACGTAGTTGAACTCATCTTCGGTAACGCCGCCGGAATACCAGCAGACCCACACGTCGGTGTCGGAGGCTGCCTCCAGGGAGGAGATTCCCTGCCAGAGGCGCTGTGAGTCGGCGTACTTTTCGGGAATCGGCCGAAGGATCGGCGGCGGCGCGAGCGGATCGTCCGCGATTTGTTCTTTGGCGGTTAGACCGGCGGCGGGCAGGAACATCGCCGAGCCGGCCGCTGTGAGCGATCGGATAAATTCTCGCCGCAGCATAGGTGTCTTCCTTTCGATCGTTGATTCACAGCTCTTTGATTCGCGCGTTTCGGATCTTTACCTCCATTGGCGTTCCGGCGTGGCACTGGAAGCCGAGCGTTTCGCCTCGGGGGTGTTCGGCGTCAAGGTCGACCGCCCGGGCGGCGGCGACACCGTTGACTCGCGTTTCGATATAAGGGCCGATGGCGATCACCTCATACGAGTTCCATTCCCCGATTTTGATCGCCGCTTTTATTTCGTCGCCGTCCGCGAAGTTCTCCACGGTATTGATTCCGCCGCCGGGAAGAATGGCATTGAATTCCCCCCGAGCGCTGATGAATCCCCGCCGGTACTCCTCGAATCGGTAGAGGGCCCCGAAGTAGAACGCCGCCCCGTCGATGTCGGCCTGGTAACCGGACAGCTGCCAGGGGGCACCGTCGGGCAGTTCGATCGAGCGGAACTGAAGTCCCGAGTTCCCTTCGGCGCTGATCCGGCAGTCAAAGCGGAGGATGAAGTTATCAATCGGCCTATCGAAGATCAGGAAGGTCCCCTCCGGGCGTTCCTCTTGAGTACGGCCGACGGTGATCCCCTCCTCCACCGACCAGACGGTCTGATCGCCGTGCCAGCCGGAAAGATCACGACCGTTGAACACAGGGGTGAACCCCTCCTCGGGGGCCGACGCTTGTTCGGCTCGCGCCGAGGCGAGCAAGCCCAAAGAAAGGAGCAGGATGAACATTCCAGAGGCGTGTCTCATTTGGCCGGCCTACAAAGATCAATCCTTTGGGGCACGCGGGCACCGATGCCGCGCGTGTGGAATCGAGTATCTCTCCTCGGTACAATTATAGCGGTTCAAGGATCAACAATCTTCCCCCGTCGTTTCGAATAGGAGGAAAAATGTCCCGCGTTGTTTCGTGTCTGGTTTTGACGCTGCTGGCCGCCGTGATTCCTTCGCGGGCCGATGAGGCGTCGAAAGAGAATCTCCCCGCGATGTTCCCCTTTAAAATCGATCTGGTCCCTCAGGAGAATATCACCAATGTTCAGACCTGGGGCCGGCCCTGGGAGGATGTCGGCGCCGGAGCGATGCTGACCGTCCATAACGGTCTGTTTTTTCACGCAGAGGAGCCGTTTCGTTTCTTTGGGACGAATACCTGCCTCGCCGCCAACTTCGTCGACCACGATCAGGCCGAGAAGCTTGCCGCCGCGCTGGCGCGCTTCGGGATCGGGGTGGTTCGGCTTCACCATATGGACATGCGCGATATCTGGGGGAAGAACTTCGAGCGGACGATGACCGAAATCGACCCGGAGCAGCTCGATCGGCTCGATTACCTCATCGCCCAACTCGAAAAGCGGGGAATTTATGTGAATATCAATCTCCATGTCTCGCGCCGATTCGACGAGCGGGACGGGTTCGAGAACGCCGATTCCTTCCCGCAGCACTGCAAAGGGGTCGACCTGTTCGATCGGCGGATGATTGACCTTCAGAAGAAGTACGCCCGCGATCTGCTCACCCACGTCAATCCGTACACCGGCCGCCCCTACACCGATGATCCCGGAGTGGCGATGATCGAGATCAATAATGAAAACGGGATTATTCACCAATGGTCCTGGGGAGCGATCGACAAGCTTGCTGCCCCCTACAGCGACGAGCTGCGGGAAATGTGGAACCGGTGGCTGCTGCGGCGCTTCAGCTCGACCGAGCGCTGCCGCGAGGCGTTCGGGATGGCCGATTATCCCCTGGGAGAGAATCTTATCTCCCCGGTCCCGGACGAACTGTCCGGCGGCCGATCGGTCGGCGGCTGGCAGCTCCAGGTCGCCGAGGGAGCGGCCGGTTCGGCGGAGGCGGTTGGGGAACAGAATGATCGCGTTGTGAAGATAACTCCCGAAAGAATCGGGGAACATCCCTGGTTCCCGCAGCTTTTGGCGCAGGGGTTCTCGCTGAAGAAGGGGGAGGTCTATACCCTCTCGGTGACACTGGCCGCCGAAAGGGCGTCCGATTTAAACGTGCATATTCAGCGTGCGGCGAGCGACTGGCGGTCGCTGGGGCTGAGTCGGACGCTGGGGGTGACCGACGAGCCGAAGACGTTTACGTTCTGTTTTCTCGCTTCGGAAGACTGCGACAGTGCCCGCTTTTCGCTCAGCGGTTTCGAGGAGGGAAATTCCGTGCGGGTAAGGGGTCTATCGCTTGTTCCCGGCGGCCGGGTCGGGTGGGAGCCGGAACAAAAAATAGAGGAGGGAACCGTCCCGACCCCTGTCAAAGGGGACGCGCTGTTGGCGCTGGAGCCGCTTCGCCGGGAGTTCTTCGCCTTCCTGATCGATCTGGAGACGAGGTACTGGCGGGAGATGTACGACTATATCACCGGGGAACTGGGGGCGAAATCCCCCGTGACAGGAACCCAGTACGGATACGGTTCCTATTACGCTCAGACCATGATGGACTACCGCGATATCCACGCCTACTGGAATCACCCCCAGTTTCCGGGGAAGGCGTGGGACAGGAACAATTGGATCGAGAGGAATACCTCGATGGTTTTCTCTGTGTGCGGGGGGAATCTCTCCTCGATGGCTCGAGCCCGCGTCGTGGGGAAAGCGCTGGTCGCCAGTGAATACGACCACCCCTACCCGATGTACTACCGCGCCGAGGGGAACTTGATGGTCGCCGCGGCGGCCGCCTTCCAGGGATGGACCGGGGTGAATCAGTTCGCATGGTCGCATAACGCCCAGCTCGATCGTCAAGTCGACTCTCCCTTCTTTGATATGTGCTGCAGCCCGGCGAAATTGGCGCACCTGCCGGCGTGCTTCGCGATGCTCGTCCGCGGCGATGTCACCGCCGGCCCGATCGAGTACGCCTATTACCGCGATTTAGGCGAAGAAGAGGAGCTCGTGAGGATGGCCGAGAACAGCTCTCCTTACGATAGGAGCGCCACGGAGGAACAACTCTGGCTGGCGTTTGTCTGCGCCTCGGGGGTTCGCTTAACGGATGACCAGACCGGGGAATCGGCGAGCAGCGGCGCCGTTAAACAGATATCTGACTGGTCGCAGCTGCCGGAGCGCTTTGGTCGTCCGGGAGAAGGGGAAATGCGCAACGAGACCGGGCAGCTGCGCTGGAACCCGGATAGGAAAAGCGGCTGCTTTATCGTCGATACGCCGGGGGTGAAGGTCTATATCGGCCGTACCCCGAAGGAATCTGTCGAATACGGCGGCCTGACCTTAACGCTGGAACAAAGCCGTCTTAACTGGGGAGCGATCTCGATGACCGCCGTCCGGGCGCCGGGCGGCGCTCGAGACGACACACTGACCCCGGGGCGCTACCTGATCGCCGCCACCGGCGATGTGCGCAACAGCGGCGCGAAATACGTTTTTCCGAAGCCGGATCAGATCACTTCCGCCGCCGATTACGGCGGCTGCGACGGCGAGGCGCCGATTCTCTGCGAGGGGCTCGGCGCGGTAATACACCTTTCGAAAATCAGCGCCGAAAATGTCCTGCTGTGTCCGCTGGACGGGTCGGGGAACCGAACCGCCGAAATCCCCGCCGAGGAGGACGCTGACGGATGCTCGGTGCGGCTCGATGCGCGTCACAAAACCATCTGGTACGAGCTGGTCGTTCGGTAAGAAAGAGCCCTCCGATCATTTTTTTAATTTGGTCAATTGACAAAATGACAGCCAGTCGTCAAAATAAAGAGCCACAAGAGTCATAACCTGGAAAAGCAACCTTTAGATGAAGGAGAAATCCACGATGAAGTACGTTTGCACCGTGTGTGGTTACATTCATGAAGGCGACACCCCTCCGGAGAGCTGCCCGGTCTGCAAGGCCCCGGCCTCGAAGTTCAACAAGGTCGATGAGGCCGCCGCCGGTTCGTTCGTTACCGTTCACGCCATTGGTGACGGCAAGGTCGACGACGCCGAGGTGATCGAGGGCCTGAAGGCGAATTTCGCCGGTGAGTGCACCGAGGTCGGCATGTATCTGGCGATGAGCCGCCAGGCCGATCGCGAGGGGTATCCCGAGGTCGCCGAGGCCTACAAGCGGATCGCCTTCGAGGAGGCCGAGCACGCCGCCAAGTTCGCCGAGCTTCTCGGCGAGGTCGTCGTCCCCTGCACCAAGACGAACCTGAAGGTTCGCGTCGAGGCCGAGGCCGGCGCCTGCGCCGGCAAGTTCGATCTGGCTAAGCGCGCGAAGGAACTCGGGTACGACGCCGTTCATGACACCGTCCATGAGATGGCGAAGGACGAGGCGCGCCACGGCGCCGCTTTCGCCGGTCTGCTGAAGCGCTTCTTCGGCTGATCCGCCCGGCTTCAGAGCTAAACGAGGCAAAAGCGAAGACCCTTATTTTCCCGCTGGCAGGATTTAAGGGTCTTCTTTTTTGCGAAAAAAGACGTTTTGTCCGGGGCTCGCCGGATCAAATGGTTATGAAAAAAGGGAATCGCCCGATGAGAAATTGGATTCTGCCGTTTGTTTTCGCGCTTGCTCTTTTGGGGGGCGCGGCCGCGCTTCACGCGACGGACTATTTCGTCGATTCACGGGAGGGGAACGACTCATCCGACGGTCGGTCGGCCGACGCGGCTTGGCGGACGATCGCGCAGGTGAACGCTTCGTCGTTTCAGCCGGGAGACCGGGTTTTATTCAAGCGCGGATGTCTGTGGCGAGAGAATCTGATTCTCCAATCGGGTGAGGAGCAGCGGCCGCTGCTCTACGGCGCCTACGGGGAAGGGGAGAAGCCGCTGCTGCTCGGTTCGACCCCCCTGAACCGGGAATCGGACTGGGTGAAGGAGTCTGATTCGATCTGGGTGACGCGCCCGCCCGTCATTCAAACCGCCCGGGAAGATCAGCCGATGGAGTTTCTCTCCGGCGGCTGGTCGCTCCATACGGAAAACGGCGCGTCGGTTGGTCGGCGGATCGACGGCTCTGGGACCGACGCGCGGATTCATCTGGATTGTCACACGGCGGGAACCGCCTCAAATCATATCCAGCTGATCAACGGCGCGTTTCCGGTTCGCGAGGGGGAGTGCTGCCGTGTTCGGTTTACCGCTTCGGCGACAAAGCCGGTTGAGCCGAAGATTCTTCTGATGCGCTCCGGTCCTCCTTGGACCGGTTACGGTACTATTCTCGGCGGCGGCGCCGAACTCGGCCCCGAGGAGAAAGAACACTCTTTTATTCTCAAAGTCACCAAGACGGCGGACGACGCCCGGCTGACCTTCTACTTTGGCGGACTTGTCCCAGAGGAGACCCAAATCGATATCGGTTCGTTCTCGGTGGAGCTGCTCGACGCGATCCCCTTTATCAATGATGTCGGGAACATCATTCTTGACGGGAACCGCGCGGGAGTGAAAAAATGGTGCCGGGAAGATCTGAAACAGCAGGATGATTTTTGGTATGACATCCTCGGCGACGGGCGGCTGCGGTTTTACTCGGATATCAATCCGGCGAAAAAGTATCGATCGATCGAAGCGGCGAACAGGGAGCATATCATCATTCAGTACGGCGTCCACGACGTGATTGTCGAAGATTTGGATCTGCGCTGTGGCGCGGCGCACGGTTTTGGCGGCGGAGGGGTCGCGCGGATGACGATTCGCCGCTGCGATATCTCTTGGATCGGCGGCGGAGATCAGAATCAAACCGGCGGGGAAGGACGGCGTGTGCGGTTTGGGAACGGGATCGAGTTTTGGTGCAGCGCCGTCGACTGCCTCGTGGAGGACTGCCGCCTGTGGGAGATTTACGACGCGGCTTTGTCCAATCAGGGAAACGGAAC
>CADBTE010000024.1 GCA_902797455.1 uncultured Planctomycetota bacterium
AGTACGAACACCGCCATTGAAATGATCAAACAGCTTCTTGCCATGCGATTCGGCCCGCTGGATGCCGCCACGCAAGAGGCCTTAAACAAGAAGGCGGAACGGACCATCGACGAGGCCGAACGCGTTCGGCTGACCGCGCTGGTGATGAGCTGCGAATCGCCGGAGGAATTCAGGCGCGATTTATAACGCGGGCGGTTCTTCCGTCCCTTCCCCGCCATACCCCAAAAAAACACCCGCGCGTCGAGCGCGGGTGTTTTCGTTCAACATGGGCAGGCAAAAAACCGCCTACCCCTTTTTCCCGCAGCAGTTCTTGTACTTCTTCCCGCTTCCGCAGGGGCACGGCTCGTTGCGGCCGATGCGGGCGGTCTTGTTGCGGATCGTCTCGACCTTGTGGGTCTTCGACATCTCCACGGCGGCGTCCTGCTGCTGGCGGATTCCGTCGACCACCGAGTTCCCCGAGAGGGTCTCGTGGTGCGCCTCGGTCTCGGTCCAGACGTAGTTGATGAACTTCTCGTCGAGCTGCTCGACGCGGAAAATATAGTCGGTCACCCGCGCGAAGACGCTGTTCCACATCTCCTCGAAGATTTTCATTCCCTCGCGCTTGTACTCGACCTTCGGGTCGACCTGGGCGTACCCGCGGAAACCGACCGACGCCTTTAAGTGGTCCATCGCCAGGAGGTGCTCTTTCCACGCCGCGTCGAGCACGCCGAGGATCAGCTGGCGCTCGACCCGGCGGAACTCGGGATTGTAGCGGTCTTCGATCACCGACTCGAGGCGGTTTTTGATCAGCAGAATATCCCAGTCGCGGATCTCCTCGGGGGTGATCTCATAGCGGAACCGCTCTTTGAGCCAATCGCACAGCTGTTTCAGCGCGGCGTTCCCCCGCTTGAGGGTCACCCGCTCGTCGGGAGAGATACGCTCGTTGCGGGCGATCTTCTGGTCGTGGAACTGCTGGATCCGATCGATATTGATCGACTCCTCGCGGAAGACCTCGCCCAGGCGGCGCTCGAGCTCTTTGTAATCGTCCTGGATCGGCTCGGAGGCCTTCACGGCGATCGCGAAGAGGTAATCGATGATCTCCTGCCGCTGCTTGTTCTTGAGGTCGTCTTCGGTGATCGGCACATTGTAGTGCTCTCTGGCCCAGGCGATCACCCCATCACGGTCGAGGTGCCGGCCGCTGGCGTCGGCGTGGGTGAAGTGCATCAGCGTCGCCATAATCGGGAAGAAGAGCTCTTTTTCGCGGTACTTATCGAAGACCCGGCGGCGGATCTCGCCGACGACGGTCTTGGAATCGAGCTGCGCCATCTCGTCGGCGTTCAGATCGAGGCCGAACTTTATTTTGACCCACTGGCAGGCCGATCGGACCCCGTAACTGGGGTCGAGCATCGTCTCGCCGCGCGACAGATCGACACCGCTGATATACTTGGCGGCGCGGTCGATCAGGTACTGCGCCGCGCCGTCGCGGCCGATCTTCTTGAGGTCGGTATCGCGCAGGGCGCACTTCCAAAGGAAGTTCACCGTCTTGGTCAGCGCCTGCCAGTTCCACTCGCTTTCGGGAACGTCGGTGGAAAGGTTCTCTTCGATGGCGTCGAGGACTTGGGTTTCGGCCATACGCCGCGCGTGCTCGTGGGCGTACTCGTCGGCCGATTTGAAGTCATGGCCGCGGAACTGCTTCGCCTCGAACTCGACGTTGAACTGCCGCGACGCGAAGGCGGCGAAGGTCTCGGCGCCGAAGTTGCGGTCGAGGAACCGATTGAGCTCTTTGTCGATCTGGCCGTTGATCATCTGCTCGATGTAGTGGCGGGTATTGCCGCCGTCCAAGATCCTCTGGCGGTAAGAGTAAACACTCTTGCGCTGCATATCCATCACTTCGTCGTAATCGAGCAGACTTTTACGGGTATCGAAGTTCCGTTCCTCGATCTTCTTCTGCGCCCCCTCGACCCGGCGCGAGACCATTTTGTTCTCGATCGCCATCCCCTCTTCCATGCCGAGGCGGCCGAGGAAGTTCTTCACCCAGTCGCCGGCGAAGATGCGGACCAGGTCATCCTCCAGCGACAGATAGAACTGCGCGTCGCCCGGGTCGCCCTGACGGCCGCAGCGGCCGCGCAGCTGCAGGTCGATGCGGCGCGCCTCGTGGCGCTCGGTCCCGATGATATGCAGCCCGCCCAGGGCGCGGACCTTCTCGCCCTCGGCCTTCATCTGCTCGCGCTGCTCGATCTCGGCGACTTTCGCCTCCCATTCGGCCTGCGGGACATCCAGACGGGTCGGGTACTTGGTTTGGAAGTACGCCCACGCCATCGTCTCGGGGTTCCCCCCCAGGATGATATCGGTACCGCGGCCGGCCATATTGGTGGCGATCGTCACAGCGCCGAGCCGGCCGGCCTGCGCGATGATCTCAGACTCGCGGCCGACGTTCTCGGGCTTGGCGTTGAGCACCTGGTGCTTGATCCCCCGGCGGTCGAGCATCTGCGAGATCAGCTCGCTCTTTTGAATCGAGACGGTGCCGACCAGCACCGGGCAGCCGCGGTGATGGATCGACTCGACGCTCGATTTCGGAATCATCTGGGCGCGGTTGTCTCCCCGCGGGGTGAACTCGATGGCGTCGTCGGTCTGTTTGCCGATCAGGCCGAGGTATTCCTCGCCGTCATTCATCACGAGGGTATCCCACTTGTTGATCCGCTCGATGGCGTCGACGACGGCGTTGTATTTTTCTTTCTCGGTGCGATAGATCTTGTCGACGTGATGGATGCGCTTCACCGGGCGGTTCGGCGGAATGGCGATGACCTCAAGGTTGTAGATCTTCCAGAACTCGCCGGCCTCGGTCATCGCCGTACCGGTCATTCCGGCGAGTTTGTCGTAGAGCTTAAAGAAGTTCTGCAGGGTGATCGTCGCCAGGGTCTGGTTCTCTTTTTTGATCGTCACCCCCTCTTTCGCCTCGACGGCCTGATGAAGCCCGTCGCTCCAGGAACGGCCTTCCATCAGACGGCCGGTGAACTCGTCGACGATGATGATCTCGCCGTTTTTAATGACGTAGTTCACATCTTTCTTGTAGAGGTAGTGGGCCTTGAGCGCGTTGTCGATCAGGTGGGGCCAGTGCATGTTCCCCGTGGTGTAGAAGCTTTCGACCCCGGCCAAGCGCTCGGCGTGGAGCACCCCCTCGTCGGTGAGGTTCGTCGTGTGGTCTTTCTCGTCGACGATGAAGTCGCCGGTGGTTTCGCCGGTCTTCTCGTCTTTCTCGCCCTTGACCAGCTGGCGGGCGACCGCGTCGGCCGCCTTGTATTTGGAGGTGTCGTCCTCGGACGGACCGGAGATGATCAGCGGGGTACGCGCCTCGTCGATGAGGATGTTGTCGACCTCGTCGACGATGGCGTAGTGCAGACGCCCCTGCGACTGCTGGCGTTCGGGGTCGTAGCGGTCGTCGCCCCGGCGCGCCGGGCGCATGTTGTCGCGCAGGTAGTCGAAGCCGAACTCGTTGTTCGTCCCGTAGGTGATGTCGCACGAGTACGCCTTCTGCCGATCGAGCGTCGACATGTGGCTTTGGATCGAGCCGACCGTCAGCCCCAGCGCCATGTAGAGCGGACCCATCCACTCCATATCGCGGCGGGCCAGGTAGTCGTTGACGGTCACCACGTGGACCCCCTTCCCCTCCAGGGCGTTGAGGTACGCCGGCAGGGTCGCCACCAGCGTCTTTCCCTCACCGGTCATCATCTCGGCGATCGCGCCGCTGTGAAGAACGATGCCGCCGATTAACTGCACGTCGTAGTGACGAAGCCCCAGCACGCGCCGCCCCGCCTCGCGGCACACGGCGAAGGCGTCTTCCAGAATATCGTCGAGCGTCTCGCCGTCGGCCAGCCGCCGGCGCAGCACGTCGGTCTGCTCGCGCAGCTGCTCGTCGGACATCGCGCGGTATTTCGGCTCGAGCTTATTGATCGCGTCGACGCGCGGCTGAATCTTTTTGAGGAAACGGGCGTTCGACGAGCCGAACAGCGCGGTGATGCGTCCCTCGATGAACCTGGCCAGAGCGCTGAAGAAATCGGTTATCGCGTCCCAAATATTTTCAAGCGTTTCCATGGATATAATGCTTTCTTATGATTCCGGACCCCACACAGGGGTGAGTTGTTTTCGTTTGGACGGCCCCCGGACCCAATATATTAGAGGGGAGGCCAACGCCGATTATACCAGTTTTATTCCGGCTTTTATAGTAGGAACAGCGGCGGAGAATAGGGGTTTTAGAGATTTTTGCCGCCGCGGCCGCGGGAGGGCCGCCTATAGCGGCGGGGCGGCCGTTTGGATAAAATGGTTTTATCAGACCGTAACAATACCCTCCGCAAGCCGTTCACCCCAAGAATAGCCGTTCCCCGAGGTTCCCCATGCGCCGTCCCCTTCCGATCCTCTCCCCGGTGTTGTTGTTCGTCCTGTGCCTTTTCGCGCCGCCGGGCGCCGCCGAGATCACGCTCACCGCCCCCGGCGACGGCGCGCTTGTGTCGCTGGCGCCGCCGGCTCAAAGCCGGTACCTCACCCCCGGCGAGCGGGGCTTCGGGTGCGACTACCACATCGGGGAGCTGCGCGGCCACGGCCAGCGCGCCGACCGCCCGCTGCCGGTGGAGCTGTCGTGGCGCCTGGACGGCGGCGATCGGGCGGCCGAGCCGGCCGCCTTCACCGTCGAGGTCGATACCTCGGACCGGTTCACCGACCCGATCACCGTCACGACGGACGAAAACAGCTGCCAAGTGACGAACCTCGATATCGGGACCGACTACTTTTGGCGCGTCCGCGCCGGTGAGAGCGTCTCGCCGGTGGGGCACTTCACCACGGCGGCGATTCTGCCGCGCTGGATCTGCCTGAACGAGGAGATCGTCAACGTCCGCGACGCCGGCTATTGGCCGGCCGCCGGGAACAAACGGGTCAAGCCGGGAATGATCTTCCGCGGCGGCGAGCTCGACAACCACTACGAACTGGCCGACGGCAGCAAAGCGTTCCTTGTCGAAAAGCTCGGCATCAAGACCGATTTCGACCTGCGGGGCCCCGGTGAGACGGGGGACCCGGAAAAGTACGTCTGCCCCCTGGGGGACAATGTCCAGTGGCTGAACTTCGTGACGCGGGGGTATGCGGGGGCCTTTACCTCGAAGGGGCGCGCCGTCATGCGCGATATCTTCCAGGCGCTGGCCCGTCCCGAGATCTACCCGATCTATCTGCACTGCCGCGGCGGCGCCGACCGGACCGGGACGGTGATCTTTCTTCTTCAGGAAATTTTGGGGGTCAGCGACAGCGACGCGTTCACCGATTTCGAGCTGACGACCTTCTCCCCGTCGGGGATCCGGTATATCCGGCGCGATCACGCTCAGCGGACACTCCTGGAGCTGAGCCGCTACGGTTCCCCAAGCGAGCCGCTGTCGGTCAAATGCCAGCGGTACCTGCTCGACATCGGCGTGACGCAGGAGGAAATCAACACGATCCGCGCCACCCTTTTGGAGGACATGCCCGCGATGGCGGGCAGCGGCCCGGTTCTTTTGACCCCCGCCGAGGGGGAAAGCGTCTCGGTCGCCCCGCCGGCGGCGGTACCGTACCGGACGCCGCGGCAGCGCGGCTGGGATACCGACTACCCGATTTCCGAGATCAACCCCGACAATACCGACCGCACCCACCCGCCGGCGGTGACGCTCCGCTGGTCGTGGCCGGCCCCGGCGCGCTTCAGCGTCGAGGTGGCCGCCAAAGAAGATTTCTCCGACGCGATTGTTCTCCACAGCGAAACAACGAGCGTCGAGGTACGCAACCTCGCCCCCGGCACCCTTTACCACTGGCGCGTCACCGCCGGGGGGATCGGCGGGGGGAACCGCTCGGCGGCGGGGCATTTCCGCACCGAGCCGCAGCTGCCCCGATGGTATGACATCCCGGGACCGGCGAACGTCCGCGACGCGGGGGGGTGGCCGGCCGCCGACGGCCGCCGCGTCAAAGAGGGGATGGTCTTGCGGGGAACCCAGCTCGACGGGGAATTCGCCCTCACCCCCGAGGGGCGCGACTATATGGTTCACACCCTCGGCATTAAAACCGACCTGGACCTGCGCCGCGACGCCGAAGTCGGCGACCCGAAAAAAACCACCGGCCGCCCCCTGGGGGACGAGGTTGTCTGGGCCCACGCCCCGGTTCTCGCCTATACGGACGGGTTCGCCGCCGATCAGCTCCCCCGCTGGCGCGAGGCGTTTAGAATCCTCGCCAAGCCGGAAACCTATCCGGTTTACATCCACTGCTACGGCGGCGCCGACCGGACCGGGGAGATCTGCCTGCTGCTCAAAGCGATCCTGGGCGTGAGCGACAGCGACCTGTGCGCCGACTACGAGCTGACAACGCTGATGCGCTTCGGGATTCGGTATATCCACACCGACTATTTTGAGGCGATGATCGCCGGATTCAACAAGTACGGCACCCCGGAAGAGCCCCTTTCGGTCAAGTGCGAGCGGTTCCTGCTCGATATCGGGGTGACGCCCGAGGAGATCGAATCGATCCGCGCGATTCTTCTGGAGGACAGGCCGGAATAGTCAACCGGGGCTTTTGACGTTACCGGCGTTTGTCCTCTTGACCGGGCCGAGGGCATCTGATATATCTATTACGAAAAAAGGTGTGCGGACACCTTTTTTCGTAATAGGAGGCCGCTATGGAAATTCAACGGGACATCTATCTGAACCGGCTGATCCGACGGGAAAACAATGGGCTGGTCAAAGTCGTGACCGGGGTTCGCCGCTGCGGCAAGTCGTACCTGCTGCTGCGCTTGTTTCATAACCACCTCTTGAACAAAGGGGTCAAGGAAGACCATATCCTCGAAATCGCGCTCGATGACCGGAGCAATAAACCGCTGCGCGACCCCGACAATATGCTTCGATACGTGAAAGAGCGGATCGCCGACAGGGATACTTACTACATCATCCTCGACGAGGTGCAGCTTCTGGCGGAGTTCGAGGACGTGCTCAACAGTTTCATGCACATCCCCGGCGCGGATGTCTACGTGACGGGGAGCAACTCGAAATTTCTCTCCTCCGATCTGATCACCGAGTTTCGCGGCCGGGCCGACGAAGTACGGATCCACCCGCTTTCCTTCCGAGAATATTGCTCCGCCTTCCGGGGGAGCGCCGAGGAGGCGTGGGATGATTTTGTGACTTACGGCTCTTTGCCGCTGATCCTTTCCCACCGGACGGCGGAAGATAAAGCGCAGTATCTGACGTCGCTGTTTCAAAAGGTCTATCTCAGCGATATCGTCGACCGCCACCGGGTTCGCAACCGGGAGGAACTCGGCGAGCTGGTCGATATCCTCGCCTCCGCCGTCGGGTCGCTGACCAATCCGCTGAAGCTGGCCAAGACATTCAAGTCGGTCAAGAACAAGACTATCAGTGATAAAACGCTGAATACGTATATCGATTACCTGACCGACGCCTTCCTGGTGAGCAAGGCGGTTCGTTACGATATCAAAGGAAGAAAGTACATCGGTTCCCCGGCGAAATACTACTTTGAGGATGTCGGTCTGCGCAACGCGCGGCTGAACTTCCGGCAGATGGAAGAAAACCACATTATGGAGAACATCATCTACAACGAGCTGCGTATCCGGGGGTATCACGTGGACGTGGGGGTGGTGAAACAGTTCGGCAAAAACAGCGAGAACAAAACGACGAAAAAACAGCTCGAGGTCGATTTTGTCGCGGCGCGCGGCAGTGAAAAATACTACATTCAGTCCGCCTTCGCGATCGATTCCCCGGACAAACGGGAGCAGGAGGAACGTTCGCTCGCCGCCCTCGGCGACTCTTTCAAAAAGATCATCGTCGTGCGCGATCATATCAAGGCGCGCAGGAACGAACGGGGAATCGTAACGATCGGGATACGGAATTTTCTGCTGGACCAGAACAGTCTGAATCTGTGAGGGGGACGGCCGCGTGTCGGACGTGTTCGGGAAGCTGTGTTACCTCCCGGAACAAAAAAAGAGGAACAACCCCGGTGGGCTGTTCCTCTTTGTGTTTTCGCGCGGCGAGACTCCCCGTTTGGGGCGCCGCCTCAGTGCATCTCGGCCCCGACGGTCTTGATGGCCGGGCGCCAGTAGTGGAAGTGGACGTTCGGGTGATCGGCCAGCAGCGACATCGGAACGGCGGAGTCGGGGATCTTCTTGGCGATCATCCAGGCCGACAGCCGCATGCCGAACGGGTTGTCGTGGGTCCCGGCCTGCCAGATGCTCACCTTCTTCGCCTTCCAGGTCTCGACCGGGCCGACCGTCGCCGCCTCGCGGGCGACGTTGGCGACGTAGCCGCCGTTGCTGGTGCGGGCGTTCTGCAGCACGGTGATCGGGTGAAGCTCGGTCACGCGGGTCGCCAGTTTGCGGTATTCCTCCGGGGTCGGCGGGTTGTCTTTATACTTCCCCCTGCGGCGGACCGGGTCGTTAAAGGCCCAATGCTTCGTATCCCCCTGCCCCCCCTGCATGATGGCGCACTCGATCTGGTCGTACGTCTTGCTGTACGCCTTCAGGTCGCCGGAGGGGAAATGGATATTCTCTTTCGGCATTCGGAGCTTTTTGTCGATCCGGTTGAAGCACATCTCGAAGTCGGCCTTGGCGAAGGAAAGCGGATGGTCGATCCCGACCGGCTTGCCGTTTTCGACCCACTCGTCCATCCCCCAGAAATGGGCGTACTTTAAGTTGATGCCGAGCGAATTGACGATCCGGGCCACCAACGGGAGCTGTTCGGTCGGGCCGATCGGGCCGCACAGACCGACCGGGTTGTCGGCGGTCGCCTTCTGCCACGACTCGACGTATTCCAGCGCCTCGGCCAGATAAAAATCCTCGAGCGTCTCGTGATAGTGGACGGTAAACCCGGGACGGGAGAGCTTAAAGAGGGACTTTTCGGTCAGTTTGGCGGCGTCGGAAAGGATCTCCGGGTCGAGGGTGGTGTAGTCCCACCATTCCGGGGCGACTTGGCTGAGCGGTCGGGCCATTTTTTACTCCATCATCTGCGTTTTTTAGGGAAGCGAACGCGCTTATCCTAGATTTTAAGAAATCCGTTTCGGCGGTTCAAGCCGATTTGAGGCATTTTTCGCCGGAGGAAAACAAAAAGATAAAGCCCGCGCCTCTTTATTCCGGACGGCGGTCTTCTTAAAATGGGGGTATGGTCAAACACAGAACCTTTGACTTAACAGCACGGTAAAAACAAGAGGAGCGTCTATGCCGACGGTTTTCGCGATTGCGTGTCATCCGGACGATATCGAGTTCACGATGGCCGGAACGATGCTGCTGATGAAGCAGCGGGGATGCGACCTGCACTACATGACGATCGCCAACGGCTCGTGGGGAACCGCGACCATGCGCCGCGACGAAATCATCGCCGCGCGCCGCGGCGAGGCGGCCGCGGCCGCGGCGCTGATGGGAGCGACCTTCCACGAGCCGCTGGTCGACGACCTGGAGGTCTTCTACGAGAGAAAGACCCTGCTGCGGCTCATCGCCGCAGTCCGCGAGGTGAAGCCGGATATCGTCCTGCTTCAGTCGCCGGTCGACTATATGGAGGATCATCAAAACGCGGTCCGGCTCGGGGTGACGGCGGTCTTCTGCCGGGGAATGGTCAACGCCCCGTGCGAGCCGCCAACCGAGCCGACCTTCCAGGACGTGACGATCTACCACGCCCTGCCGCACGGCACCCGCGACCCGATGCGCCGGGTCGTCCGCGCCGAGCGGTACGTCGATATCGGGCCGGTGATGGCGAAGAAGCGGGAGCTCTTGGCCTGCCATAAAAGCCAGAAAGAGTGGCTCGACGTGTCGCAGGGGTACGATTC
>CADBTE010000025.1 GCA_902797455.1 uncultured Planctomycetota bacterium
AATCTTGGCGATACACCCGGGGCAAGACCGGGAACAACCGAAGAACCAGACAACGCTTCGCGTTCCCGGTCCAAGTGTACGGCAGAATCTCTTTTTTCGGTTGATCTTCAGCACTTCAACGCTCTTTTTCGTTCCCACCCAACTACGGAGACACCAGCGATTCGGCGAACTGTCGGTCCATAAAAACAAACCACAACTGGTATTTATTGCCCCACAGCCAAGCCCTCACGCATCCAGTATATCGAACCAAGAGAAAAACACAAGCTTCTTCCGGCTGTTTCGACAATATTATCTTTATTAGGTCAATGCCCCAACCTGCCAGACACGCTTTCGAACCGATCGTGTCAGCTGATTTATGTCCACTCCAAAGCCCCAAAAAATCCCCTCTCCCCCGCCCCAAACTCTAGCATCCGCCGCGCGCGCGTATATAATAGACAATGTTTGATTTATGCTGTTTTTCCCCGTTAACCACAGAGATTCCCCGCAAGGAGGGTTCCGTTGAGACGCCGCCGCCGCACGCAAAGCGCGCTGTCGCTCTTTTCGTTCCAGGACATCATCACCTCCATCTGCGGGATTGTTGTCCTGATCACCTTGATCTTGGCCCTGGAGCTCACCTCAAAAATCGTCGAGGCGAGTATCGCCGATCCGGTCCGCTCGCGCGACGCCTACAATCAGATGCTCCGCGAGGTCGACGAGATGACCGGGCAGATCGACGAACTGGGCGCGAACCTCGACCGGATGGCCGACGACCTCGCGCGCTCCATCGCGCTGTCCCTGCCCGAGATCCAGGCGGAAATCGAGCGGGTCAGCGCCGAGATTGAGGAAAACGAGCGAAAACTCAAGAACTGGGACGACCTTTTGGCCGAAAGCGACGAACGTAACCGCCGGGCCCTTCTCCTTGATGAGCAGAACAAACGCCTCACAGAGAAAAAAGAGGAGCTCGAAAAACAATACCAAGAGCTTCTCGAGAAAAGCATGCTCGCCGCCGATGACGAAGATTTTCTCTACTTCGACAAAGAAAACGCCCCCAAAGAAGCGCCTTGGCTGGTGGACATCGACAAAGAGGCGGTCCGCGTGATTCCCGCGGCCACGATCCTCGGCGCCGGGCCCAAGCCCTTTACGGGAGATGACGATGATATCTGCTCCTCATTTATGAAATGGGCCAAAAAACGAAACGAAACCACCGAATATTTCGTTCTCCTGGTCCGCCCCGAAGGGGCCGACCTGTATGAGGAAATCAAAGCGCGCCTCCAGGCGGCCGACTTCCGTGTCGGGGTCGATTATATCGGGCAATATCAAAAGATTCAGCTGACGGAGAGTCATTCCGATGAGAAAAAGTAGGCGGCGCGCCGGCGACAGTCTCGAGATGTTTCTCGACACCATCTGCAACACCTTCGGCGGAATCCTTTTCATTCTGCTGTTTATCGTCGTCCAGCTGCAGATGGCGCAGCAGTCGGTCAGCGAGGCCGTCAGCGACCCGGTTTCGGCCGTAGAGTTCGATACGCTCAAGGCCCGGTGGGAACAGAAGCGCTACGAACTGAACAAGCTCCGTGAGCAGATCGGCCAATTCGAGGATCTGACCGGCGGTCTGGCCGACGAAAAGGTCAAAGAGAACTACAAAAACTGGCAGGATCTTCTCTTGGTGAACCAGAACCTCTTAGACCAGATCACCGCGAAAACCTATCAGGTCTCCGAGAACGACGCCGAGGCGGCGCGCATCGCCGCGGAAAACAAGGCGCTTCTTCAAGAGGTCGAGGATCTGCGGGCCCAGGTGGCCGAGGCCGAGGCCAGCCTGCCGGATACCGACGAACAGCAGCCGCAAAAGTTGACCTGTCCCCAGTTAAAAGCAACCTCTAAGATAGAGATCGGCCTGATCGTCGTCTTTAACCGGCTCTATCTGTGGCACCGCTACAATGAAAGGGGCGTTCGGGAAGGGCTAAACACCGAAGACTTCACCGTCTTAGTGAATTCCGGCGGCCGGGCGCGGGTCTTTCCCAATCCCTGGCGCGGGATCGACTTAACGGCCGAAGACGCCGATGGGCGGATCGGCGAGCTGGTCGGCAAGTTCTCTCCCAGTGAATATATTATGGCCGTGATCACGGCCATCGACTCTTTCGAGCAGTATCATACCGTCCGGGACGCCCTCAAAAAACGGGGCTTCGATATCGAACCGATGGTTCTTACTCTCGACCCCGCAAGCATGATCGCCGACCGGGGCGGAAGCGGCGGCAAAGAAGCGCAGTGACCCCTTTTTGCCGGTCAGTTGTCCTCCTTGCTGTCACTGAAATCCATTCGGAGCCGGGAGACGATCTTGCCGGTGCAGAACTCGGCGCAGTCGTCGAGGAACTCCTCCTCCCGTTTGCGGACCGTAACGCAGTACAGCTGAAGAATCAGCGCGATGACCAGCGCGATCAAGGTTGTTTCAAACGCGGTGGAAAGACCGCCGGTCACCTGCTTGAGCGCCGGCATCAGCTCGCTCATATCGGTGCCGCTTCCCGACAGAACACCGCCGAAACTGCCGATGGCGTCGGACAGCCCCAAAACAGTGCCGATGAACCCCAAAATCGGGATGGCCCACAAAAACCCGTTGACGATGGTATAGCTCGTCTCCATCGCCTCGGCGTCCTGATCGGCCTGAGAGCGGATAATATCGTCCACGTCGGAGACACGCCCCAGGTGCTTAAGGTTCGAAAGCGCCAGAACAATTCTCCGGTAGAGGAGGAAATCTTTCGGGTTATCCGCGTTTTTTAAGATCATCCCGATCACATCCTCCGCCGTGGCGGGGGTCAGGATGAAATTTTTATCGTCCGGGATAATCGGCCTGTCCAGCGGCTCGGCCTGATAGTTAATCTTCCGCTGCTTCACCGCCAGGATGAAGAACGCCCAAAATCCGAGCAGGACAATCGGGTAAGGGACGATCCCTCGATCGGTGAACATCCCGATGATATGATTCTCCGGAAAAAAGCGAAGAATCGCGTAGAAGGCGACCGTGCAAAGCAGCGCCAGCAGGCCGGTGAACTTCATATTGACGCGGGTGTAGCGTCCCCCGCTGAAACCGAAGCGCTGCTCGATATCCCGTCTTTTCCAAGACAGCTGGAAAGAATCGGTCGGCTGGAGATCGTCATCGAAAGGATCTATACTTTTGCTCATGACTGCTCTTGTTGTGGCGAGGTGCCGCGAAGGCCCGAGGGTTTTTGTTTTGTCTTTTGGTTTTGTTACCGCGACCCGCTCGGGTCGTCCGTGACCCGAACTAAAATCGGCGCGCCGATGATGAACGAACCGGTATTGCCGGAAAGCGTGACTGTGCTGTGCGCGGCGGTTCCGACCGGAACCAGCGCCGGGGGGTTATCCCCCTGTTTGGGCCCCGGCATAAACAGATCGCCGCTGACGGAAGCCCCCTCTTTGAGAATAACCGTCCACTCCCCCTTCTCGTTATGGAGCCAGCCGACCCAGGGATAGGTCGAGACCTTGGTATCGGCCTGCTTCGCGGCTCGGTCGCGGAAGGTCTGGAAAGAGAGGGTGATCGGCGAGGTCGCGAGTTTAACGAAAATCCGCGACGCCACCTTGCGCTGTCTCGGAAGTTCCTTGTTCTCCGGATTGATCCAGTCGATGTCGGGGGAAAACTCCGGATCGTCATCAAAGATTTTTTTCCACGGCAGAAGCTTGTCGGCAAAGATCGGATCGTCCTTCAGAACATCGACGACCGCGTAGAGGAGCGAGGCCTTCACGGTGGAATCAAAGGCCTTGTTTTCTTCCTCGGGATCTAATCGGGACAGAAGATCGATCATCGTTTCGCACCAGCCGACGGGGTTGTCGATATTCTTTTGGCTGTCCTTGAGGCGATCCAGAAGCGCCAGCGCGGTCTGGAAGTGGGGAGCCGGAACGATTCTGTCGATCTCTTCCCGAGTGAACGAAGTGGAGATCGGCGCGGTCTGGCCCGGATCCTTTCGCGAGGTCAGGTACATATAATCCCCGGTGTTGGAGAGGTCCGGCTTTTGGGTCAGGTAGTAATAAAACAGATCGTTGTCCCCCTCATATCGACGCCAGACCCAGCACTCCTCATCACATGACCCAAAACTCTGTATCAGTTCTTTCGCCAGCTCGGCGCGGCCGCCGATCGCCTGGATCGCCTCGACCGCGGGAACAAGATCCGCGACTTCCCGGGAGTCGGGAATAAACAAGACCTGATCCTTAATCTCGTTGAAGTCCGATATAAACTCCGCGGCCTCTTTCCAATCGGCGGCTCTCCTTCCGACCTTATCGATAAAGTCGTTCCAAAGCGCGACGTCGTGATAGCAGGCGCAGCAGTTCGTGATCCTCGCTTTTTCGGCGGCATGCTTCGAGTTGGGATATTTCCGGGCAAAAAGGTTGATCGCGTCGAGAAAACGGGGTTGGTCTCCGATGGCCTGTGTGATCGCGTCGATATCCGCGGCATACTGCGTGTCGGCCCTGAACTGTTTTTCGATCGCGCCGCATTTTTCGGAGAACAGCTCGGCGTTCTTCGTCAGCGGGGCGGGAATCTCCCCCCGCGCGGCAATCACCTTCAGACCGGAGAGATCCTCTTTGATCTGGTCGATCAACTCCGCACGTCTGTCCATCGGAACCGTGTTCGCTTCCAAGTCGTCAAGGTTCGCTTTGATCTCCGCCAGAAGACGGCTGTATTGAGATTCTCGTTCCTCTTTATTGGCGCGAACCGTTTTGTCGTTGAGCGACTTGATTTTCAGCACCAATCCTCGCTCCTGTTCGGTTTTGCCGAGCGTGTCGAGCTGAGAAAGAAGTTTTTCCGGCAGCTCATCGCCGCTTTCGACGACGCCCTCGGCTTCGGCTTTCGCCCGCTCGAATTCCTCCGACCGTTTCGCTTCCGACTCAACAAGCAGTTCCATTCGGGAAAGCTGCTGCGTGACGGCCGCGGCGCCGGCGATCCGCGGACTTTCGGCCTGAAGTTTCTCCGCGAATTTTTCCGCCTGCTTAAGGGCGTCGGGTCGGAGGAAACCGGCGGACGAACTCTCCTCTTCGTCACCGTCGCCGGACGCTTCCGATTTCCCTTCGTAGCTGTCGAGCAAGCCGGCCAGCCTCTGCGCGTCTTCTTCGATTTTCGTTTTTGTTTTCGAGTTATGGATTCCCCATCCGGTCCCCCCCGCGACGAGAAGACCGATCAGCAGCGCCAGAAAAACCTTAAAGGCGGTTTTCTTCCTCTGCCGCGATCGATGGTCGTGATCGATCCGCCTGTAGGTCTGCTTGATCGATTCGGGAATCTCCTCCCCGCAGTTCTCCGCGGCTCGGCGCGCCGCGCCTACGGCGGCGGTGATTTCGTTCATATCGCCGCCGGCGAACGCTTCCTCGAGCAGATTGAGTTTCTCCTGATATTCCCGCTTCCGGTCGTCCTGCTGCCGATGCTCTTGGAGCCACTGCGACGGTCCGCGCACATCCTCGATCAGCTTCTGCGGAATCTCGCCGGGGGGTATCTGACCGGTGAGCCGCGACCAGACGGCCATACAGCGTTCCACTTCGGGTCGGTTGTCCTCTCGAAAGGCGTCGAGCATCTTGTCGACCGTCTTGTGGAGAGTCTCTTTCTGCAGTTCAAGGTTCGCGCGGCCGGTAAAGGCCTTCACTTTTTTGACGATCGCCTCGGGGAAAGGGGTAACGCGGTTGATGTCCGTCAGCTCGCGCAGCATCTCGAAGGCCTCGGAGGCGTTCTCTTTGGTCTTGGGAAGAGCGGAGAACCGACGCTCGATCTCCTCATCACGGGACTTCTCGTAAAGACCGGCCATCTCGCTCCAGAGGGCGTTTCCCATATCTGTCGAGGCCAGCTGGCGCAAAAGCGCCAATCTCTCTTTCAGCGGGGCGCGCCGCAGCGAGAGAGTGCGAAACTCCTTGAGCTTATCTTTTATCTGGTCGTAGACCTCGTAGAGGCACAGAACCTCTTGGTGCGAATTTTCATCGAGCGGATCGGAAACCGGAAAACCGTAGTCGTCGCAGAACAACCTCCACCGTTGGTCCTGCCCGCCGAGCTTTAAATTCTGGTAATCGTCCTCCACATGGAACAGCTTGACAATCCGGAACGCCTCGGCCGCGTTCCCCGCGCTGGAATGTTCTCGGGCGCGTCTTAACAGATCATTGACTCGCGCGCACGCCTGGGAGTAATCGGCGGCCAGCTCGGTGATGATATCGATCACCTGCTGCGGCTCGGCCCCCAACCCGACAGAGGTGGGATTATTCAGCGTTTGGAGTACCCGTTCGGCTATTTCTTCGCTTTTATACATGTTTTCCTCTTAGTGATTGTTTTAGGTATCCTTGACCGATTGGGACGGATCGATCTGGAAGAGAATAATCTCGATATTTCGATTTCCCTCCCGTCTGACGAGAGAGATGGATGTGTTTAGAGTCGGGTTGCCCTTGA
This sequence comes from uncultured Planctomycetota bacterium, assembly GCA_902797455.1. Taxonomy (GTDB): domain Bacteria; phylum Planctomycetota; class Planctomycetia; order Pirellulales; family Thermoguttaceae; genus RUG695. Next base: position 6,401 of record CADBTE010000025.1, read on the forward strand.
TTTTGGAAAAAAAGGTCTCGTCTGCCTTATCCCTTTCAAGAATCTTAAATTCATCCAGCCATCGATCAAATAAGCTACGATCGAGGAAAACAATGTCTTCTATCCG
>CADBTE010000026.1 GCA_902797455.1 uncultured Planctomycetota bacterium
CTGCCCCTCGCCGAGGACCTTCATCACGATCACCCCCTTGCCGTTCTTCTGCGCCAGCATGGCGGCCGCGCGGTTCTCCTCGAGCGTTCCGTCCATACGGATATCTTTGTCGTTGATGCGGAAGTGAATCGTATCGACCCACGGATGCTCGGCGGCGACTTGGGAGGCGACCAGAGAGTGTGTGGTCACCCCGTGCGCGCGGATAAGCCCCTGTTCCTTAAGTTTCTCGAGCCCCTCCATCAAGGCGGCGACCTGCGTCGGCCACTGCGGATCGCTCTGGCAGTGGATCTGAAGCACGTCGATGTAATCGGTCCCAATCTCTTTGAGGAACCGTTTCACGCACAGATCGGCGTCTTTCTCATTATCTTCCAGACCGGTATGCGGCCAGATCTTGGTGATGAGCGTGTAGCTGTCGCGCGGTTTGTCGCGCAGCGCCTCGCCGACAACCTGGTGCGTCCCGTACAGATCCGCCAGGTCGAACAGACGAATCCCCGAATCGTAGCAGCGGCGAATCTGCGCGATCGCCTCGTCGTGGCCCAGGCGCGTCAGCTCGCTGGCCCGGTTGTAGCCGGCCATCCCCGTCCCCAGGCCGACGCGCGTCGCCTTGACGACCGGCGTCAGCCGGCGAAGCGCCAGAGGATCGGCGGAAAACGGGTTTTTGACCGTGATCGGCTCGGGGGCGTCTTCGGCTCTGCCCGACGCGGCGGGAACAAACGCCCCGGCGGTCGCCAGGATAGAGGACTTTAAGAAATCACGGCGGCGGTTTTGAATCTTCATCGAACGCGGCTCCTCGTATTTGGTGGCGGTTCTGGAAAAACAGGAAAAATTTAAGGGCTGTCGGCGCCTGTTCCTCGTATAAACCGAAAGGAAAAGCGGCGCGGCATCGCTTCCAGCGGCAAAACAGCCGCCTTCCCAAGTGGTGATTCTACCAGCATCGCCCCGGAAAAACAACTATGCCTTCCCCCCGCGCCGGGGAATTCGTCGAAGGAAGAGGAACGAAAAAAATGCTCTTCCTCCCGGCCGCGAAAAAAGGTATCCTCGCCTATATTGCCGTTTGTGAGGAAAATGCCGCGGCACACGGATGTGCCTTAAATCGGCATGAAAAATCACCGGCGGCAACCGTCTTTATCCCTTAACACAAGGAACCACAGGACATGGAAGTCCGGCCTTTCGCCCGGAGGCGCGCCGCGCTGGAAGCGGCCGTTTTCGCTCTTGCTTGCGTTAGTCTGTTTATTCTGCCGCACGCGCGGCTGGCCGCCGCTCAGTTCGAGACGACCAACTTCATCGTAACCGCCGATACCGAGCCGTTCGCCAGGCAGGTCGCCGAAACCGCCGAAAACAGCCGCCGCGACCTGGCGATTCAGTGGCTTGGCGTCGAGCTCCCCCCCTGGTCCCAGCCGTGTCCGATTCAGGTTAAAGCGGGCCCCAATCTGGGGGCCGGCGGCGAAACATCGTTCACCTTCAAGGGGAATGAGGTCTTCGGCTGGAGGATGAAAATCCAGGGGACCCGCGAGCGGATCGTCGATTCCGTCGTCCCGCACGAGGTCTCGCACATGATCCTCGCCTCCTACTTCCGCCAGCCGGTGCCGCGCTGGATCGACGAGGGGGCCGCCACCAGCACCGAAGCGGCCGTCGAGCGGAACAACTACCGGCGCATGCTCATCGATTTCCTCGGCAGCTCCAAAGGGATCCCTTTCAATAAAATGGTCAGCTGCACAGAATACCCCAGCGACCTTCTCCCCTTCTACGCCCAGGGGTTCTCGGTCTGTGAGTACCTCATTATGATCGGCGGCCACCGCCGCTTAATCGAGTTCGCCAAAGAGGGGATGCTCACCGGCGACTGGTCCGCGGCGATCGGGCACTACTACAACTTCGCCGACATCAACGAATTTCAGGCCGGATGGAACGATTGGGTCTCGACCTGGTACCGCCAGGGGATGCCCGCCGAACTGCCGCAGGTCGCCAGAATCGAGGATTATCCCTACGATATCACCGGCCGGCCGATGGCCGCCGGCGGCGCGACAATGGTCGCCTCGGTCTCGCAGCTGGAAAGCGCGATTCCCGCCCGCGCCCGGGCCCGCGTGGGGAGGACCGCCGGCTATAACAGCGCCGGCGGCAATATCGTCTCGTTCGAAGACGGCGTAGGGAGCGCCTCGACCGCGGTCGCCTCCAACAACACCGCTTCCAACAATACCGTCGCCGCCAATAATACCGTCGCCGCCGGCAATACCGCCGCTTTGGCCTATCAGGGATCGTACGGCCAGCTTTCGGCGCCGCCTCAGCCGCTGGAGGTAGCCGGCGGCCCGGCGGCGAACAGCGCCGGAAATTCCGCCCCCGAGCGTGAGTACCATTCCGAGCCGATTATCCTCGGCCAGGAGCCCAGGCCCAATCTCGGCGGCGGGCCCACCCCCCGCGCCGGCTTCAACCGCGACGGCGGCATCATCAGGCCGCCCCGGTGGTAAACATCGTTTAGAGACGAGTTTTATGTCCACCAGCCCCCTGCGCCGTCTGGCCCGCGCCGCCGGCGCTCTTGACGGCCTGCGCCGCGAGAGGTTCATCGAGTGGGCGCTCGAGTATTTCACCGGTTCCCCCAAGGCCAACCCTGTTCTGTGCCGCCTGGCCGAAAAGTACACCTCGCCGGCCGACTGGCGGCGGCCCGAGACGGTCGGCTGGCTTTTTCAGTACTTCACCTCCGCGGCCCGGCGACCGAATCGTCAGGGCGCTTCCCCCCAAGGGACTGTCCCCGCCGCCACCGGGCTGTATACCCCACCGTGGGTCACCTCTTATTTGCTGCGCCGCACGCTCGATCGCGCCATCGAGTCGGCCGGTACGATCCCGGGACTCAAAAAGATCACCCTTCTCGACCCCGCCTGCGGGACGGGGCATATTCTCCTGGCCGCCTACGACCGTCTGGAAGAGGCGTATCTTCGCCTCGGGTACCCCAAGAGGAATGTTCCGCGGACGATCCTTGAGAATAATCTCTTCGGGCTGGAAATCGACGCCGAAACCGCTTGCCTGGCCCGCCGCCTGCTGGCCCTTCGCGCGGGGGAGAGTACCTTAAACGTGGAGAACATCCGCGTGATCGACACCTTCCCCCACGCCGGGGAAATCGGCTCGCTTCTGGATCCGAGCCCGGAGGAAATCCCGCTTTCGGCCAAAGACAGCCCGACGGTTAATCTCCTCACCCGGCATTACGACTGCGTGGTCACCAATCCCCCCTACCTCGGCTGGAAGGGGATCCCCCCGTCGGTCAAAGCGTATGTCC
>CADBTE010000027.1 GCA_902797455.1 uncultured Planctomycetota bacterium
GAGTAGGCCTTGTAGTCGTAGACCTTCAGGGTGTTGTCGACGTCATCGAGACCGACCTTGTTCTCCTGGATCTTCTGTTTCGCCTTCTTGGCGGAGTCCTCCATGTCGTGCGGCAGAAGCTTGAATTTCTCCAAACCGCTCCCCCTCGCCGCCATCAACGCGGCACAGGCCAGAAGCCCCACGAAAAGAAACTTTTCAAAGTGTGCCGAGAGGAAATTCTGGAAAGAAGAACCGCTCCCCTTTTTCTTAGCCATCACTTATACCCGCTGCTGAAATCTTGGATTATTGATGTTCTGACTTCCGACAACCGTATTCGCGGTCTTTTCGGTCATGTCGCGTTTTTGACCTGAGATCGGCGTCCCCCACAAAAAACCGGGGGCACCGCGCGAAAAATGCTTACTCTTCTTCCTCTTCCGAGTCATCCGAGTCTTCTTCACTGGCGTCATCCCCGGAAGGGGCTTTGGACGCCGCGGAGGGTTGGCTGTTTCCCGCATCGGCCGCTGCGGCATCGGCTTGACCGCCAACGTTTTCACCGGTTTCCTCATCGGCACCTTCAGAGGCACCTTGGTCAGCGCCGGCACCATTGGAGGCGCCGCCGCTGGAACCGGACTGCTGTCCGGCCGCGTTAGCTTTTCCCTCACCCTTTTCGCCCCCTTCTTCGGCATTGCCGGTTCCCAGGAGCTCTTTGTCGGGTTCGTTGTAAAGGCGGATCACCCCGTACAGTTCGATCGTGATCACATCGGCACCATACTCGCTCTCTTCGGCGGTACGAGCCCCACGACCGACGGAGATCCCGCCCGAACTGCCGCTGGGACGATTCCTCGCGGCGGATTGACCTCCGGGACCACTCGGGCCGTCCGCCAAATCCGGGTCTACGAAACCACCCTGGCCGCCCGGACCTCCGGGACCACCCGGACCGCCCATCGGTCCACCTGGGCCGCTCGGCCCCCCGGGACCGCTCGGACCACCCATCGGGCCGCCTGGGCCTCCGGGACCAGCCGCTCGCATCGAGGAGATGCCTGTACTGAAACTCGTTTCCCCATTGAGACAGACACGAAGGTGACGAACATCGATCGGCATCGGGCTATTGGCACAGCAGACCAGAAGATCGGAAATCCGACGCTGGTCGATGACCAGACGAAGCATCACCGGCATCTTCTTGAACTCGGCATAAGGGGAAGCCCCCGAGCCATCGTAGATCGGCTGGTTCAACTCATCGAGATAGCGCCCCCAGAGAATCTCTTGGAGTACCGAGGATTCTTGCTGTTCCTTAAGCGTCGAGCCGGCACTGCCCATGCCGGCGGAGGAGCCACCCGACATTGTTCTGGAACCGCCGAAACCGGCTCCCCCCATAGCCCCTGGGGACATAGAGCCCCCCATACCCATGCCCATACCCATGCCGCCTCCGGGTCCCCCCATACCCATGCCGCTGGAGAGCGTGGCATCGTACGTCGCCAGCGTGGTAGAGCTGACCATCGACTGCCACGCGGCGCCGGCATCCTGACCGATAAGCATCTGTTCAATACGTTTGACCGGAGATTGGGCAATATCGTTCTTGGCCGACTCGATTTTGGCTCGATCCTCGTCGGTCCACTGCATCTCGTCACTTGCGGGTTTATACCGGTTGGTCTCCACCAAAATGCCGATAATCGAGTTGTAGACCCACAGATCTTCCTGGAGATACCAGACCTCAACCGACATCGGAACACCATTGACTCCCCAGGTGATCATTTTGAAAACCTCGGGACTTGTCCAGTCGATATTGCCGACGATTCGAACCCGCTCCTCGTACATCGGAAGACCGGGATAAAGTTCGGTGGTCTCATCAAAGGAATAGTCGGGATCCCAAACAAGATCATCCGAAGACTTGGCTTGGACCTGCATCACCGCCGGATCGATCCCGTACCCGGGAATAGAGCTCTTCGATCCTAACATCGAGGATCCCATCCCCATGCGCGCGGAAGACCCGGACATCCCCGCCCCGGGCCCCCCCATCGGGCCGCCGGGACCACCGGGGCCGCTGGGACCAGCCATCGAAGCGCCGCGTCCGCCAACCGGCCCGCCGGGCCCGCCGGGGCCGCCGGGGCTGTCTAAATCATCCATTCCACCGGGGCCGCCAGGGCCGCCGGGACCACCGGGGCCGCCGAACGAGGACGTCCGAGACGACCTCGATATCCCGCCGCTGTCAACGTAGTCACGCGGGGAGGATATCATCGGATCGAGTTCACGATAAAAGGGAACGCGGTCTGTTAATCCGGCCAGACGGCTGCGCAGCTGGCTGTCGTCTACCTCATCAAGGTAGAACTCTTTATCATCGTAGAGATAGACCGTCCCATTCCAGGCGACAACATAGAGAAGGCCTTCTTCGGGATCTTGGAAAACCGGCTGGAAACGACTGACCGGAGGGTTTTGGCTCTTGTCGGTAACCAGCGTGTATTCTCTCAGCTGGGCGCGGCGCAAGTTGATGTCTTTGAGCAGCTCGGGGATATTATTGACCAGATAGTATCCATAGTCCTCGAGCAAATACGGCCGTTTGGGGTCAATCGGTGTCCCAAACTTCGTTTTCGGATCTTCAACAAAATCAAGGAATTCACGCGAGAGCTTCTGCGGCCAGCGATTGTAAGTCCGCTGATCTTGGTACATCGAGGTCCAGGCACTGAAGATATTACCCGCCAGGAGATCCCTCTGTTCCTGAATCAGCTTGATGGTGTCGTCATTCGGATGCTTCGCGTCGGAGGCGATCTTATCGGTCGCGGACTTCTCCGATTCGTATTGCCCCGTCTTGCTCTTGTACTCTTCCTTAATTTTGTTCATTGATTTTGAACCAAAGAACAAAACCAGGAGAACCGCGACAGGTACCCCCACCCAGAAGCCGATCTGCTTCACGTCTTGGAGGGTCAATTTTGTCTTATTCGCTTTGACGGTGGTCGCTTTTGCCATAGTATTTTGAGGTTCTGTTCGGGAATTTCGTTCAACAGTCCAATCGCTGGATAACGGCCGTTAGTTCTCGTCATCATCCGCTTGCTCAGCGGCGTCACCGCTGCTTTCCGCCGGTGCTTCTTCCGGCTGAGGAGCGGTCTGCCCCTCGGCCGCGGCGGATTGTCCGGCATTCTCAGCGGCTCCAGCGGTATCGGCCGTGCCGCTGTCGGCGGCGCCGACGGAAGCGTCCTCATCGGTACCTTTGTCACCATCGGCCTGGGGAGCGGTGTCATCCTCCTCGGAACCGGGCTTACCCCCCTTGGCTGCGTTATTCGTGCCGGATTTCTCGTCAGCCAGACGTTTTGCCTCACGCTCGGCGCGCTGCTTCTCTCGAAGGGTGGGAGGAGTCTCCACCCAGACCATCTGAACGTCAAAATCAAAGCGACGGAGCTTGAGAATCTTCTCATCACTCATTTGGTTGGCGATACTCCCAAGCAAGGAAGAGGATAATCCGCCACCCATACTGCTGGGACCGGGGCCGCTCGGGCCGCCGGGACCGGTAGGACCGGTGGCCATCATGCCGCTGGAGCCCATGCTGCCGGGTCCCATGCTGACGGTATCGGGGTCGACCGGGCCAGGACCGGAAGGAGCTCCCATGGACATTCCCCTCCGGGTGGAGGTACCATTGGTCCCGCTGATTCTCCTCTCTTGGATTTTGCGAAGCTGCTCCACCGCCGCCTCGGGGTCGAGAACACGGTAGTTGTTATCGATGGGGCCGGGATCCAGCATGACCGGATAATTCAGGCCAAATTCTTTATAGGTCCATGTCTCGGTCAGCCCCTTTCCCTCGATTCTCTGCTTTTCCAGACTGACAGGCAGTTCGATGGAACCATGCTTAATTCGAGGCAAAAAGACACGGCGCACATACTCCGGGCCGCGGTTGGGGTCATCGAGACTTTCGGGGTTGTGGTAATGGTAGCAATGAAGCTGGACGATCCTCCCCGACCCGGTCGGCGCGGGAATCAAGGCCAGACGCGCATCGCTGGTTTCGATGTACTCGGCAATCGACGTGTCCCCCCCTCCCTTGGCGCCGGTTCCCGATTTACCCCCCTTGGCGGCCGTACCGGTTTTCCCCTTGGCGGCGGTCGATTTGGCCCCGGTTTTCGCCGTGGCGGACTTGGCGGTGGTTTTCGCGGCAGTTTTCCCGGCCGCGGTCTTTCCTTTGGCGGTCTTTCCTTTGGCACCGGCCTTGGCGGAAGCGGGGGCAGGTTCTTCGACGGCGGGGGTAAAATTAAAACCTTCCTCCGGGGTGATGGAGGAATTTTCCTCAAACCACTTCGCCTCGATATCGTCAATGGAATACCACTGGCGAACCCCCTCGAACCAGCTCGACAAATCTTCGCAGGCAAGAACCTCGATATTGTCGATATAGACACGGTTTTGAGCGGTAATCTCGGCCGCTTTCTTTCGAGTCGGCGTATCTTTGCTAAAGACGTCAGGCGGGAGAGAATCTGCGGGGAAGATGGTGTTGAGGACCGTTAAAAACTCCAGCCAGGTCAACCGTCCCTCAACGTTGCTGGTCAAGGTTTTGCCCACATCGTCAATTGTCTTGAAATCAGAGACCTGAGAAGAGACATCCTTTTTAATCTTTTGCGACAAAGAAGTCGCGGCTTTCGCTTCGCTGAATGCTCTGTCGTATTCAGGGGTGTCTACCTTGCTGAAGGCCATCGTCGCGGCGATATACTGGATGGCCATCGCCAAAATGAGTATCGCGGCGGCCGCCAGAGCCCACGGCTTTTTACTGTTGATATAACGCTCGCGGAGAACCTCTTTCGGCATCA
>CADBTE010000028.1 GCA_902797455.1 uncultured Planctomycetota bacterium
CCGGACGGCGGACCGGCGGGTGGTTCGAGACCTTTGTGCTCGCCATCGCGATCGCCGGGAACTTCTTATCGGCCCCCGTCATATCGATGGTGACGTCCTCCAGCGTGAAGGCGTGCGCGTCGGGGCTCTTGGAGTAAAGGCGGATCGCCGAGCGGTGATTGCCGGCCAACCGGCAATTCTTCAGCGATATCTCCCCCTCGAGCACTTTGCCGTCGTGATGGAGGAACTCCACAAAGTAGCCGCTTCGGCCGTTGTTCCGGCAGACGCAGTTTTCGAACGACAGCGAAAGCGGCGCGGAAATACCCCCCTTGAGCTGGCCGAGCCAAAGCTCGATCCCGTCCCCGGCGTTGTTCTCCATCACGCAGCCGCGCATCACGCAGTTGATCAGGCACTCGTTGGCGGCGTTCGGCTCAAAATCGATCCCCGACTCCGGCGCGGTGCCGCGGGTATTCGACAAGACGCACCCCTCGATCAAGAGGTTCTTCGCCGAGATGACCGAGATCCCCTGGCGGTTGTTGTCGTCGCAGATCACATTGCGGATCGTCACGTCCTCGCACGGGGCGCCCTCTTTCCCCGCCCCCAGATAGATCCCGTCCCCGCCGGTGGAGCGGATCACCAGGTTTTCGATCCGAACATTCTTCACGGCCCTAAGGCAAATACCGTGCCGCCATTCCGACTTTTCATACGGATCTTGGTGGTAATCGCTCTTGCGCATAAGCAGGACCGAGTCTTCGCCTCCCCCGCGTATGACGACATTTTTTCGGTACGGCACCGAGAAGAGGAAATCGGTCTTTCCCCGGAACGCCCCTTCCTTGGCCAGGATCGTCACGCCGGGATCAATCACCACCTCGATATCGCTGGGAACCGTCAGCGGCGTCACGATCCACGGGGCGCTTTGCTTATCGATCCGCAGCGTCTTCACCCCGCTGTCGAGCGCCGCCTGAAGCGAGCTTGTAGCGTCTTCGGCGCTGAACCCCCACCAGGAGGCGAGCGCCTCTTGCACCGACCCATCGGCCACGGCGGCGATTCTTTCCTCGTTGGGGGGGATATTTCCCGCGCCGTTTTCCTGAGCCCGCGCCGCGGCGAAAGCCAAAAACACAAGAGCGAAAACGCAAATCTTTCTCATCGGTATTTTCCTCGTATTCTTCGGATGTTGTTATTCTTCGGCCGGTTTTTCTTCCGGTTCCTTCGGCTCGCGGACCCCCGGAAAGTGCTCGGTGAGCCACTGTTGGTCGATCGTGATCACCTCGCCGGGATCGTCGGGGCTTTTCTTCATCGTGACCTTTCCGGTGATATCGAACAGCCCGAAACCGTTTCCCGTATCGTCACGGTACCAGATCAGCGGACGGCCCTCGGGATTGATAACGGTGATATCCTCCCAGACCATCCCGCCGACCGGGCGGCGAACGGGCGGCTCGTCGAGATAAGTCTTGGAGAAGAAACCAAACGGACTGACATCCTCGCCGGCGCCGGTCATATCGATGACGACATTTTCCAGGCGGAAACCGTGCGCGTCGGGGCTTTTGGAGAACAGACGAACCGCGTGGTCCCCATTCCCCGCGAAGAGGCAGTCCCTCAAGGTGACATCCCCCTGGAGGACCTTGTCGTGGTGATGAAAGAACCCCTCAAAGTAACCGTTCAGCTTGTTGCCGCGGCACACACACCTTTCGAACCTCAGCGAGATCGGCTCGGAAACGCCCCCTTCCAGCTGACCGAGCCACAGGGCGATGCCGCACCCCTGGTTATTGTCGAGGACGCAGTCGCGCATCACGCAGTTGACCAAGCATTCGCTGGGGTAGTTCGGCTCAAAGTCGATCCCCGCCTCCGGGGCGGTGCCGCGGGTATTCGACAGGACGCACTTCTCGATCAAAAGGTTCCGCGCCGAGATGACCGAGATCCCCTGGCGGTTGTTGTCGTCGCAGAAGACATCGCGAATCGTCACGTCCTCGCACGGCGCCCCGTCGTTCCCCGCCCCGACATAGATCCCGTCCCCGCCGGTGGAGCGGATCGTTAAATTTTCGATGCGGACATTCTTTGCGGCGGTCATCGTGATCCCGTGCCGCCACTCCGACTTCTCGTAAGGTTCCTTGTGATAATCGCTCTTGCGCATGAGCAGGACCGAGTCGCCGCCCCCGCGCAGGACGACGTTCTTTTGTTGGTCGATCGACAGAAGCGACGCGCCGCGCGGCCGGAACTCCCCCTCTTTCGCCTGGATGGTCACGCCGGGGTCGATCACCACCTCGATATCGCTCGGGACATTCAGCGGCGTCACGGTCCAGGGGGCGCTTTGCTTATCGACCCTCAGCGTCTTCACCCCGCTGTCGAGCGCCGCCTGAAGCGATTGCGTCGCGTCTTCGGCGCTGAACCCCCACCAGGAGGCAAGCGCCTC
>CADBTE010000029.1 GCA_902797455.1 uncultured Planctomycetota bacterium
CGGCGTCCAGCGCGGGAAGGTCTTGCCGTTCTTCCCCCTAAAAACCGCAGAATCCGAAACAGAGGGCCGAAATTCCCGAAAAAAACCGTTTTTTCCATCCCGGATAATGGACAACTGCCCCTTTTCTCATTATTATTTGGAGTAGGTGTTGTATACGGGTATTCTGGGTAAGCAAGGTAAAATATCCGTCGACCTTTCTTTCTCGTCCTTCCCTCGGTTCTTGGGGGGGAGGGGGAGTATTATCGGAGGAACTCAATGAATCGGACACGAATGATATTGCTCGGCGCGGTGTGCCTGGCGGCAGCCGTGCTGGCCAACGCTCTTTACGCCCAAGAGCACAGCGCCCAGCCGCGGTCGATTGGTCTGTTCGACGCGATGAATCAGGGCCTGGTCGAGGCGAAGCTCTCGCCGCACAGCTCTCTTGAAAGCACGATGGTGGTGAAGAACCTGACCAAAGAGCCGATCGAGATCGATATGCCCGCCGCTTTTGCCGGTGTCCCCATCCTCGCTCAGCCGAACCCGATGATGTTTGGCGGCGGCCCCGGAATGATGGGGGGGCCCGGTATGATGGGCGGGATGAACCGCAACGGACGTAATGGCCGCAACGTCGGCATGATGGGTGGTCCCGTCGGTCCCGGTGCTCCCGGTGGCGGCGGTTTGGGCGGCCGCGGCGGCATAGGCACCAGCGGTAACCGCGGCGGCGGCTCCCAGTCTGTCGGCGGCGGCATGGGCGGCATGGGTGGCATGGGCGGTCGCGGCGGCATGGGCGGAATGGGCGGCGGCTGGTTTATCGCCCCCGAGAAGACTGTCCGCGAGAAGGTTCGTACCGTCTGCCTCGAGCACGGCAAGAGCGATCCGCGTGCCGGCTGTGAGTACGCCATCGTTCCGATCGAGGAGTGCACCGCCAATAAGACAACCCAGGTCCTCTGCGAGATGCTCGGCGACGGCCAGACCGACCAGCAGGCGGTTCAGGCGGCCGTTTGGAATCAGGAAAGCGGCCTGACGTTCGAGGAATTGGCCGAGAAGATTAACCGTCCGACCCGCAACTCCCGCCCCGAGCCGTGGTTCACGGCCGAGGAGCTTGCCGGCGGAACCTCTCTCCTGGAAGAGGCCGCCCAGGTCGCCAAAGAACGTGAAGAGGCCGAAAGCAGGCAAAAGGCCGAACAGCAGAAGGCCGATGAGGAGAATCTTCTCTCCGGTGAGCGGGCCCCGGTCGATACGACCATCGAGGATCTGACCCGCCAGCTGAAGACCTACTAAAAGACAATTCTCCCTTAGACAAAATCTTCGCAGGAGCCGTCCCGCTTTTTACGGGGCGGCTTTTTTTCGCTCCTCGTCAAACGCTGATCTCCTAAATTTTTTTTCTTTAGTTTTGTTTGCTTTATGCCGATAATTCCGACAAGGCCTGGGCTGTCGACACGCTCGGCGAAAGTGTTTTTTGGAGGTTGGAATGGATTATCGGGAAAGTATGCCAAAGAAAAGACCGTTCACGGCCTTCCCCGATGTCGACGCGTTTTTCCCCGCGGCAGCCATTTTGCAGGCACGGCAGAAAGTCTTCCGCTCGCTCGACCGCGGTGAGGGGGTGTCGCTGGTCTTTGGCGACGCGGGGGTCGGCAAAACCCTCCTGGCGCGTCTGCTGGCCGGCCAGTTCGAGATGGAAGCGCCGGTCATCACGATGACCGGTTTTCGGTTTCCCGACCGAAGGGCCTTCTGGTCCCGGCTCCTCTACGAGTTAAACTGCGACACCTCCGGCAATGAGAGCGATCTTCGCCTCCGTCTTTTAGAGTACCTTCGGCGCAGCGATTACGGCCGGTTCTTCCTGCTGATCGATGACGCCGAGCGGCTTCCTCTGTTTATCTTTGACGAACTTCGGTCGATCCTCGATTTGACCTCCGGCAACGAGGTTCGCGTTCGAATCGCGCTGTTCGGCACCCCCTCTTTGGAGGAGCGTCTGCTTCACCCGAAGCTGGCCCGGTTCACGCAGCGGATCGTTGTACGCGAATGGCTCGAGCCGTTCAACCGGACCGAGACCGAAAAATATATCGCCGCGCGTACCGCCGCCTGTCAGACCACTCCCTTCACCCGCGAGGCCTCTCGGCTGGTTCACCGGCTCTGCGACGGGGTTCCCCGTCTGATCAACCAGGTCGCCGACTTGGCCCTTCTGCTCGGCCCGACCTTCGGAAAGACCCCCGGTATGATCGATGAGTGCGTGGTTCAGCACAGCTGGGAATCGCTGCAGCAGATTTCCGGCGGCCGGCGCGATGAGCCGACCGGCGGCCAGACAGCGGCCGAACCGCTCCCGGCCGGTTCCACCGGCGCGGGCGATGACCAGAAACGTCCCGCCGCTTCCGGTGTGGTGGAATTCGGCTCGTTGGACGACGAAGAAGGGGAACAAGGCGATCAATCCAAGGGTGCGGCCGACGCCGCGGCGGCCGATGACACGGACCTTCGTTTTTCCGACCAGATCGAGACTCCTGCGCTGTCGCTGAGCGTCTATACCGATTCCGAGACCGTGCGCGGCGGCGAGGAACTCCACACGAACGAGCCGTGGGACGAGGAACAGCCGCTCGATGAAGAAGATCTCGACGAAGAGGACGGGCCGATCGATCCTGAGCTGGAGCGCCGCCTTCGCGAGCGTCTGGCGCGCAACGCCCCTCGACCCGGCGAGGATAATCTGCAGCGCAATCTTCAGTGCGAGCCGCGCCGCGGCGGCGAAGAGGAAGCGCCCCGGTATGAGCCGCCGCTGGAGAACAGCAAAGCCTATCTGGAGCAGCTCCGGCTGCTGGAACTGGAGGTCGAGCAGGAAGCCGCTCTGATCCGCAAGATACGCGAGATGCAGACCGGGCTTTCCTCGTTCCGTCTCGGCCGAAGGGAAGACCCCGGTCCGCGGCGGGAGAACGAGGAGGACACGACCGGCGGCTCCTTGGGCTGAGGCGCGCCGGTGCCGATTTTGATTGTCTCAAAACATCCGGGACTTTCTTGATTACCTCAAGAAAGTCCCCCTTTTTCTTGACTGTCTTGATGTTCGCCGGGAAGAACGCCGCCGAGCCACGCCAGCAGGGCGACCAGGGTCTTTCCATCGGCGATCTCGCCCGATTGGATGAGTTTCACAATCTCCTCACGCCGAAGAATACAGGGCTTGAGTATCTCGCCGTCTTCCGTGGCCGAATCCCCCGCCGTTAAATCGTCGGCGCGGTAGATGTAGATCTTTTCGGTGAGGATTCCCGGCGAGGACCAGAACGCCGTCATAAAAGTCCAGCGCCCGGCGCGGAACCCGGTCTCCTCGATCAGCTCCCGCTCGGCCGTGTGCCGGATATCCTCCCCCTCCTCACGGGTTCCCGCGGGGAGTTCGTAGATATAACGGTCGACGGCGCTGCGGTATTGGCGGATCAAGACCACCTCGTTTCCGGAGAGAACCGGCAGTATCGCGACGCCGCCGGGGTGCCGAACAACGAAACGCTCGTGCTTTTTCCCGCTCTGGCCGATCTGATACTTCTTGATGATGTCAAATATTCGACAGTGAAGGAGGACTTCCTCCGGCGGCTGGCGGTCTGACACGGTGATAACGCTCCTTAAAAGATGAATGTTTTATTGTCCTGACGGCATTGTTTTTTGAGTATCGGTCTTTTTACGCGTGCTTACGGCTGACGGAAGATATAGTCGGCCTCCTCGTCGGGGGTGATTCGGGAGACGACGAAGCTGTCGAGAATGTGCTCCCCCAGGACCGAACGGGGCGCGGCCTGTTCGAGCGAGCGGTAGATGAGATACTGGTCGCCTCCGGCGTGGTAGCGGAACCCGACCGCCACGGCGTCATCCGCTTTCTCGGAATTCTCCCCCACGGTCAGGCGGCGCCAGGTCATTTTGACTCGGCGGCCGACGCGGGTCGGCTCGAAGTCGATCAGAATCGCGGCGAAGAGCCGGTTTCGCCCCGCCGCGGTGAGGACAAGCCCCTCGCCGGTCAGGGAGAAATCCCCCGCGCGGCGGTCACTTTGCCACTCGGGGAGGGAGAGCGGAACGATCCGGGCGAGGACCTTTCGGCGCGTGCCGACGGCGTAGATTTCCCGAGCGAGACTATCGGGCTCAAACACCGCCGGCCCGTCGATCGGGAGGGCGGTTCGATAGACGAACTCACCACCGGGCCCGCCGGTTCGGCCGCAAGCGTGAACCTCGTCGGCCAGAAGAAGGATCTTATCTTCGGGAAGCCAGAGGATATGCCTTCTGACCGTCGGCCCCTTGGATGTATAAAGCCGGTAGTGATAGGAGTCGCCGGGGCAATCGAACCGATCTTCATTCGAGAGCTCCCAGCCGCCGGGGGTTTTCACCGGACGCATCTTCGGTGCCATCGACGCGAGCCACGGTCCCGAACAGAATCCGGGAATATCGAGGAGGAACCCCTCTTCTTGGAGGTGTACGAGCGGATCGCGGGAGGGATCGCTGTTTTGGGGGGAACGCCGGTCGGGGTCTGCTTTCGATGAAGCCATAGGTAACGGGGTATGATGGTTCGGTGGACGACGTGCGGTATCTTCCTTGGATAAAGCCCTGAACAGACGAAATTCTAGCACCGATTCCAAGGCAAGACAAGCAACGCGTCATAAGTTCGGGGCGCGTTATTGACCGCCGCTGTTCCCCCGGGCGGGGACGCGCGGTACAATGGTTGAGGTCCGCGACGCCATAGAGGCAGCCGTCCTGAGCGGCCGCGCGGGTTTGATCATTCCTCACGGAGTATTTATTTTATGCCACATCGTTTTTTCATCGTTATTTTTTGCGTGAGTATTGCATTTTTTGCGCCGGCGTTCCTCTTTGGGGAGGAAGCCCCTTCGGTTGCGTCCCCGGACCCGGTTGTCCTGCGCAGCGACTTCGCCGATTCCGATGCGCCAGGTACCGACGCCGCCGATGGGAGCGCGGCCCTGGCCGCCCGACTGAAGCGGCTCGACCCGAACGGCCCGATTTGGATCACTCCCGACCGCGGGGAGGTTCTTTTGCTCGGGACAATCTGTCTGCGCCGGGGGCCGCTGGAATTCTTCGCCTGCGGCAAAAACAGTAAGGAGCACGAGTCGATTGTCTCGCTCGAGGTGAAGTCGTACCTCCTGCACGCCGCGCTTTTGGTCATCGGCGCGCGGCCGGGGGCTCCCGCGCGGTTTTCGCCGGAATTCGTTCCTCCCAGCGGCGAGGAGATCGAGATCCTCGTTCGATGGCGCGAAGGGGATGAGATTCATCAGCGCCGCGCTCAGGAGCTGGTTCGCCAGGCCGGCGGAGGCCAAGAGATGGCCTCCCCGTGGGTCTTTACGGGCGGGACGATGGCTAAGGACGCTAAGGGGCGGTCTTTCTATATGGCCGACGTGACCGGCGAGGTGATCGGGGTCTCGAATTTTCCCGCCTCGGTCCTCGATGTTCCCTTCCAGAGCAGTTCGGACAACGACGCCTTGGAATTTGAGCCGTTCACCGAACGCATTCCCGAGGTCGGAACACCGGTCACCTTGGTTCTGCGCCGCGCCGCCGGTCGGGCGGCGGATACCGATACCGGGGAATCGGTATCGGGCGAGGAATAAGCCGCCGGTTTTTTTCCGTTTCCGGGCGAAATAACCTCCCTCCCCCTTGTCGGCCGGGCAAAAGACCATAGAATACATCTTACGCTTCGGGCGTGTAGCTCAGTTTGGTTAGAGCGCGTCCCTGATAAGGACGAGGTCCATGGTTCGAGTCCATGTACGCCCATTCTCAAGGGTTTTTGGCCTACCGGCCGAAAACCCTTTTTTTGCCGCCAGCGGCGGCGGGCGGTATTCCTGCGGCAATTCTCAGGGCAGCCGTTCGCGCCGATGGCGCTCATTAACTCAAGCGACCAACGGGAGCGCCCTTGCCGCATAAACTTGACCTATGCCGGAGGATCTCCCTACGGCTCTCCGCCCGCCGGGGCTTCCCGGCACGAACA